>NZ_RSCK01000001.1:0-161839 GCF_003991895.1 Chroococcidiopsis cubana SAG 39.79 | reverse complement strand
TTGAATGCTTGCGTCCCCGATCTCAACCAACAAGCCGTATCTTGGTACGATGCGGCAAAGGAAGAGGTCGGCACTGTAGTGAGGGCAGCCAGAGAATACAATTTGCGTCCGAGCAATACAACCGAACAAAAATTGATTGAAGCAGCCGATAATGCTGCCAGTCGCTTGGAGGATATTGCTCGCAAGATTGAAAAGTTAATCGCCGATAACAAGAGTCGCAATGCCCGACGAGCGCAGAGAATACTGACTGATATTCGCGAAGATTTGCTAGTAGAAGTTGGCGGTTACAAAAATAAAGTTTATCAATAGCTGAATGCTAGTTTCTATTTGCTATCTGGCTCAATTGCTTGTTCGGGATAAAGTTGCTCGTCATTTGTTACTTTGTACCACCAATAACCATCGGGAATGTCAGGATGACGGCTGCTATCGTCGAGATCGAACCAGCGACGCACAATGTGAGTTGAGCGTTCTTCACCATTCCAGTAGAGAATAACTGACTGATACATCTGAAATTTTGGGGAGCGGACTTGAATTTTTTCTGTGCTATTCATCCCGAATCGAGTTAATAGAATTTTTTAAAGCTTATACTTCAAGCACTTCTTTCTTCTTCTCGCCCTGCGTAAGTGACGATCGCGTTTATCTCCTCTTCTTCTTCTTTAAGTGCTTGGTATAGCTGCCAATTTTGTTGCAGATTCAACCAAAACTCTGGGCTGTTGCCAAAGAATTTCGACAGCCGCAATGCCGTACTTGGTGTCACGCCGCGCTTGCCATTCACCAACTCGTTGACTCGCTGATAAGGAACGTGGATGTTGTTAGCTAAATCCTGCTGAGTCAGTCCTAGTGGTTCTAGAAAATCTAGCAGCAAGATTTCTCCTGGGTGTGTAGGAGGGCGATATTGGGGGATTTTCATCTATTGATACCTCAACTGCAAACATTTAATGATAATCAACAATTTCAACTGAATCCGCTCCTTGTTCCAACCAGACAAAGCAAATTCGAGGCTCAGTCGTTGATGCGAATACTATATTGACCTGCTCGCCCGCCTTGCAGGGCTTCTAACTTGTTACCTGGTGGAACTCTCAAGTCGTTTAAAGATACAGCGGCATTGAGTTGATCCAACTTTCTACGTGCTACAGCCCACAGGTTAATCGGACAAGTTTTTCGTGCTGCTTTTGAGTCACTACCATCAAAAATCTCTTCCGTGCCTCGATCTTTGAATGAAACAATCATGAGCGCGATCGCTGAGTGCTAACATAATAACACGGATAATATGCTAAATGGAGCTAAAGATTACCGATCTCGCGAGTGCTTTTTGGCAGTTTGGGGTTATACATTAATAAATTGAGCAGGTCTTCATTAGATTACGCGACTAAACCTTACTACACCTAGACAGGACAAAAAGACCTGCTCAATTTATTTTTGTAAGGATGCTTGGGCAATTTTGACTTGAACTCATCAATCGATTCCGAATCTTATGCTGTTTGACTTTGAACCGCTGGTGTATCGAGTTGCGAGCATTTCCAAACTCTTCTGGCAGGAGTATATAAACTATTTTGAAGATGCTCGGACGATGGTGAGAGTAGGAACTAGCAAGCTGTTTGCCTTTCCCAGTTTTACTCTAGAAGTTTTTCATCGACTTTACTACGAGAGCGAACCAGAGGAGCTAGACCCACCACCACCCGAAAGTGCTTGGGCAATTTTATTGCATCGGGAGTTTCAACAGCTCATCGGCTGTGACGAGCTGGTGGAGCAGTGTCAAGGCAACCAACTAGCAGCAGGACTGGCAACGGTAGAGTATTGCCGTCAAGTGTACGAGCGACTGCCACCACCCATGCCTCGATTCTCCAATCCACAACAGTATCGGGAGCTAATTAGGCAGCTGAAGCATCAGCCTGAAGTTCCGCCATCTGAGGCATTGAAGCAGATGTTGACTTCTCCTCAAACAACTACTTCCCCAACTGGGTTGCAACTACCCAAAACTCGACAGCAACAGGAACGATCTCTGTGGTTGAGGCAGATGATTGAAGATAGTGGCGATCGCTCAGATGAACTAATCCAACTCATACAACAGGAGGGAAAACAAGCTGTATGGCAAGCCCAACAATATGCAAATAGTCTTGATGAAACGCAAGTACGGCAAATGCTCAGGGCTGCCCTGAACGCCGCCGATGAAAAATTGAGCGAGGCAACTGGGTGGTTGGAGATGCTGGGCTTGAGCTGGGGAAATGAAATGGGTGGAGAACGGAGCGTCTCTAGCGCCGAAAAAATGGCGCTAGCTCAGAAGATAGCAGGTCATGCCAAGCTCAAGCAGATCGCTGTTGTTGCCGGACGTTTGCAACAGACTGCCGAGCGCAAGCGCCGCAGCCAAGCTCTAGATGCTTTTGGGGAAATAACAACGATTCAGTTAGGAGATAACTTGTCACGGTTGTTGCCCAGCGAACTCCAGAAACTCTCTACTCCCGATCTGTTTCCTCTGTTTGCGCTCTCCTATTACGATCGCTCTCTACTGCAATACAAGACGAGAGGGAAGGAGAAGCAATGTAAAGGACCGTTGGTGGTGTGCTTGGATTCTTCTGGCTCGATGGATGGATTACCTGACACTTGGGCGAAAGCAGTAACGGCAGTGTTAGGACAAATTGCTCGCCGAGAGGGACGGCATTTGCGAGTCATCCACTTTGCAACTAGAGTTTGTCGAGTTGATGATTTTCCACCCCACCACCATGATTTTTCTCGACTGCTGGAGTCGATGCTAGCTTTTTATAATGGTGGCGGCACTGCTTGGGAGCCAGCAATATTATCTGCTACCGAATGTATTGAGCGGCAACAACAGTTCAAAAGAGCAGATATTGTCATGGTTACAGATGGCAGATGTGACGTGAAACGGGATTTTTTAGAGCAGTTAAAAATCAAGAAGCAACAGCGAGAATTTAATATTTATGGAGTCTTAATTGGTGGTGCGAGCGATCGGCTCCTTAAGCAGTTTTGCGATCGCATCTGGGTTGTTAAAGATCTTGTTAGTGATGAGGTAGCGATTGAGGAGCTGTTCTTGCTGTAGTCCAGCTTCGACAGCCGCCGTGTACTAGGTGTAATCTTCCCCCCTCCTCAAATCCAATCAATTTTTAGCTTTGCTTTTTACTTCTGGCTCCCCGCGAAGTTGTCTTGCGCCTAGTCGCCCCACTAGAAGAGGATTTGCGTCTAGCAGAAGTAGTGGTAGAAGATCTGCGTTTTGTAGTTGGTTGGGCAGTAGGTTCTGGCTCTGGTTGGGGCGATCGCTCTTCGGGTATGGGTGCGGTTGTTTGGGGTGATGCTTCAGGCTGTGACTTCTGTTTTGTCGTCGTTCTGGTCGCAGTTTTGCCGTTCTTGGCGGGCTTTGAAGTCTTGGCAGTCGTCTTACCTGGGGAGGCAGATTTAGTAGTAGCTGCTGGCTCTACTGTCGTAACTTCCGCCTCTGTGCTTGGTTGGGTAGACGGCTGGCTGGTCTGTTTTGGCGTGGCTTTGGATTTTGGTGTTGCAGCTACATTTGGCTGTTTCTTGGCTTGGCGCTGTGTTGTTGACTTGACAGAAGACGCGCGTTTTTGTGTTGTGGAGTCAGAAGACTTGCTCTTTGGCTTCGATGCTTTAGATCGACTGCTTGATGATGGCATTTGGGGTTCGGATACTTGAGTGGGGAGTTGTAACTCAACAGCGAACGCGCCTTTAGTCTCGGCTGTGACGATCGCGAGCGTCATTTCTTGTTCGCGATCGTGCTGCTCGAATTCGGTTTGGAGGCTGGGTAGTCCCATTTGTCTAGATAGTCGAGGAATTTGGCTCGATTTGAGAAATCTTGCTTCCATCTGTGCGACTTCTCCAACTGGGTAGTAGTTGACTACCAACACCCCTGCTCCCTGAGAATCAGCCATTTCTCGGTAATATTTAGCCAAGCTAGGTAGATCGGCACTAACTAACTGCTTTAACTGTTGCGAAGAATCCATCAAAAAATCAGCTCAACACCAGAAGATTTATCTTACATCTACAATAACTGCCGATTTCATACTTTTGACGCTCTCGTTCTAGAAAAAAGTTGATGGAACAGTCAGCCTGGTTTTTCTGATTGAGGGAACACGGATACGAGAACGAAAGTCATTCGGCTGGTGTTGCAAATAGATACAAAAAGTGTGGAATTTATTCAAGTCGTGGATTGGCAAACCAGACAGAAGTGGGAACTGCCAAGGATGGGAGAGGGGAGTTACCTGCGATGGCTAGTCGAGCGAGGATATGACTTGGTAGAGCAACAGCAGCGCTCGTAGGGGAGAAATTGAGATTTACCGAGTCACAGGCAGTCAAACGCATGCAGTTTACTTCCCGTTTTTAGTGGAATTGGACGTAGAGTGTTTGTTAGTTGAGATTCCAACCGAGAACGAAGTCCGAGAAATCATTGCCAACGTGCGGCAACGCTGGAAGCAATTGTCAGCGGACGTTGAGTGAGGCTTATGTATCTAGTGAATCAGATAGTGCTTTTATGAGTCGCTCTACTAAGGCGATCGCATGTTGCTTTGCATAGAGCGTGCTAGTCGATCGCAATCGCGACCAAATTGCTCCTCAGTCATGCCAGGATAAACGGCTACATAATAAGTCCCTGGCAGCGGACAGTTGAGAGATGCTGGTGCTTCGTTTGGGTGTTGTCTACCGCCGCTGAAGGGAATTATTGTACCGCTCTGAATTATCTGTGGAGGCGCAGCCGAAGGGTTATTGGTGGGATATGCGATCGCTGAGTAAACATGGGTACTCTAAAATAGGGAGGCTTGACACCTTTTTTCATAAATTAGACTGTAAACCCCAGGGAAAGTGTATGGAGATTTCTCAGCAACGTTTGCATAAGCTAGAGATCGGAAAGCTCAAGAATATCAAAGATGTTTGTATCTCATTTGAGGTGAAAAATATAACTGGTATCCTGGGTCCGAATGGTTATGGAAAATCAACCGTTCTTCATGCGTTAGCCTGTTGTTTTCAACCACTGAATGAAGATCGAGAAGACTATAAATTTAGTAATTTTTTTCCACCACATCCTGATGCACTATGGGAAGGTAGTGAGCTACGCATAGTTCACACTTATCGACAAGGTTCTCAACTACATGAAAATGTAGAGAAGCCTTACGGGAAAAGTAGCGATCGATGGAAACCAATATACAAAAGACGACCCACGAGAAACGTTCACTACTTCGGTGTAGATAGTTGTGTTCCACTTATCGAAGCGGAGAAACGGAATGTAAAAATTAATTACTCAACTAGCAAGGTAAGCGAAGATATCATAAATATAATACTAGAGAAGGCATCATATTGCCTTAATAGGCAGTACACAGCTTACAACATTCATGACCCTGGTAGAGGTAAAAAGTTTATTGGTGTTGAAGCTGAGGGAATAAGATATTCTGCCTTGAGTATGAGTGCTGGCGAGCAAAAAATATTTTTACTGCTGGAGAAAATTTTTAGAGCCAACAAATATAGTCTTATCTTAATAGATGAACTCGATCTGCTATTGCATGACTCAGCAATGAAGAATTTAATTAAAGTTATTTCTGAAAGAGTGCAAAGTCATCATCTTCAAGTGGTGTTCACGACCCATAGAGAATCAATTATTGAATTATCAAATCTCATCAATATAAGACATATTTTTGGTACGTCAGAAAAAACCCTTTGCTTTAATGAGACAAAACCGGATGCAATAAATCGATTAACGGGGAGTCAACCTAAGTTAATCGAAGTATTTGTTGAAGACGATCTTGCTGTAGCAATAGTCAAAAAAGTTGCAGGTCAATTAGGTATTTGTAGACATATTTCGGTGCAGAGATTTGGTGCAGCCATAAATTGTTTTACAATTTTGGCTGGACTACTCCTACGCGGTGAAAGTTGCGAAAATAGTGTCTTTCTATTGGATGGAGATGTCTATAAAACTAAACGAGAACAAGATGAACGGTTAAAGGCTGTTTTAACTGGGGATGATGAGAACGCAAAATCACTTCGGCAAGCTAGTTATGAAAAAATAAAATGCTTAAATCTTCCAGAAGATATTAAACCTGAAAAGTATATTCATAGTATCATTATTAAGTTAGATAAAATGACTAGTGATGAATACAGCGAGATTATCGAAGTAGCACAACAAATCGTGGTTGTTGATGATAGTCATAAGTATGTAGATGATATTATAGATAGGCTTGGTTGGGATAGAGGGGCTGGATTATCAAAAATAATTGACTTAGTAAGCTCTACTCAAGAATGGACTAATTATGTTGCCGATGTGAAAGATTGGCTAACCTCAAAAAAAGTATTGGTTCAAGAGATTGCCTAGAAAGCAGTTTAACAAACCACTGTATTGGAACGGAGCTTTAATTTACCTGTTGAGTTGCATGAGTTGCAAAAGTTATCTCCATCTGGTAAGTTTAGTCGTTAGATTGCCTTTACCCTTGCATTGGAGCAGCCGATTTATTTTTTGTTTGGTACAGTAAGGTCTTCAGGTTATCTCTTATGAAGCTACGTGCCTGGTTACAATACTCAGACAGGGAAAAACCTCCTTACAATCCCACCAAAGGTACTACAATCACCATTGAAGGGTTTTGGCAAAATGAGTCAAGTGAATTTGACTCCCTAGATTGGCGACGCGAAGAATGGCTGATTCACTCCGCTCTTGTTCCAGCCGAGCAGCTAAATATGGCTGCTTGTGAGATCGCGTCACCTCACGATCTAACTTTTGAAATGGGCTGGAATTCTAAGGATCGATTTAGTTTTGGGGACTATTCTCAGTATGGAGAGATTCAACTCTACGCACTAGCTCAATTAGTTAAGCATCCGATTAGCCAGGATTTCTCTATTGAGTTAAGTCGTGAGTTTGTTACCTATCATGCTTTGCAAAAAAGAAATCCATCTCAGTACTATCATCCAATAGATAATATTCTAGTTGCTGAAACTAACCTCGATTCTCATAAAACTTACGATCCAACAGCTAGGGTAATCATCCATCGTGATTATTTACGAGATTTTCTAGCAGCGTTAGGCATGGGATTGTTAATCTCTGTAATTGCTGAGCGTTTTGCAAATGTAGCAATAGAAGAAGCACTTAAGTTCGCTCAAATCGAAGACGAGAAAATTGATGAATTCACTTGGATTTCAACAAATATACATACTCCTGAATTTACTCGTCATGATTACTTTCGTGGACGTTCTACTATACGTCGCAATTTTATAATTGAGCCTTATGATAGACCTAAGTTTGAGCGTAGTCCTTGGTATTATTTTGGAGAAAAACTAGTACAGGAATCCGAACTGCCAAGCTTTATAGTCAACGATGAAGGTAAAAGACAGCCTCTGCCGAAGGATACCTATCTTGGAAACTACATTAATAGTGGTATTGGTAACTTTGGATATTTGTATTTTCGCCCAGAGGTTTTACAAAAGTATCTGCATATTCCTGGGTACAGTGTATTTTTTCACATGCGAAACTGGGGAGTAGCCTCCTTACCTGGTGATAGGGGTACGATTGATGTGGGGATTAATTCTCAAGGCTTGGTTAACGCCTTTGCTCCTGATATTGCTGATTTAAGTCTTGCAGAGCAAGCTTACTGGGCATCATTTTCTTCACTACCAAGCGGCGAGATATGTGAAGAGATGTTTCAAACTAGGATGCAACAGAATCCACCCCACTCACCTGGAGTAGTTGATTTGATTCGAGATGCTCGCTCTCAACTTAATGCTCATTTTAAGCATCAAGTCTCTATCGATTTATTTAGCGATACAGAGCCAAGTAAACAAGAGCTACGTAGATTAAGTGTGGGACCAGTCAGCAACCAATTCATAGAGGTTCTTGAACTCGCAAAACTTCTCTATGAATGGGTCATTGAAACAATGCAGATTGAACCGCTTCGTAATACTTTAAGTGCTTTAGGAGGCGCAGTAGACAAGAATTTAAGACAGATAAAACTTCTAGAAAAGATTCTAATGGCTAAAGGATTAAACGAAACACAAACTCGCTCCATAGCGGCTCCTTTGGTTAGTTTAAATAAACTCCGAATAGGTTCGGCACACATTGGTAGTCCTGAACTAGAGCCTGTTTTTCAGTTGATGGGAGCGTCAACTATGCCCGAAACGCCAAGAGCAGGATGGAGTCTTTGTGTTGAAACTGTTGTAAATTGTTTGTGTTCAATTGCCGATACTTTGCAAACATAGTCGGCAATCTAATAACAATTCGGTTGGAGCAGACTGCTGAAAACCACTGGTGTAGACGCAACGGTTTTTTGCAGCTACTTAACCGCACCGCTGACAAGCAAATTACTGTCAATTAAACAATCGAGCTACTTTGAGAAAAGCTGGCAGCATGGCTTTTGTGCTTGCACCTTGTTTTAGTTCAACCTCCAGTTCAATCAACCAAACCATAGCAGTAGCCAAGGCTTTGATAGAGGCAGCTGCAACATTTTTTTAAGGTAGTAGAGACACATCTATTTCCCAGGAGCGCTTCGCGCATTTGAACTGTTCGGTCTAAGCGCGATCGCCCCTACTAACCACAGAAATCAATGTAGACGCTCGAAAAGACAATATCATCAAGCAGTGCCGACACATCCTGACACAGAGATAGCTCTCTGATCTAGTGGTGGAGATTTTTTTTGCAGCAAACGTATTTTTGAGCATCAACCTTTGGCAACTGAGCTACCATAACGCTAGTACATTAGTTTCTTACTATCACACATAGGTTACTAGATCGGTGCGGTTGCTCTTGCTAGTCACAAATGAGTGGTGTCTGGTGGAGATAGCGATCGTCGGTGAGTTGCTGTAGAACGAAAGCAGCCACATCCGCCCGCGAGATATGACTCGCAGTTACACCCGTTAAATCTGTTAAGACCCGATAACTTCCTTTCGCAGGTTGATTTGTCAGGAATCCTGGACGAACAATAATCCAATCCAAATTACTGGAGCGGATCTCCGCTTCCTGGCGGTCTTTGTCGTCATAGATTCGCTTGAGCACTAGCGGCAAAATCAACTTGTCGTAGAGCCATCCGCCATGTCCTTTCATGTCCTCAGCACCAATTCCGGTAATGCAAACTAAACGCTTGACGTTATAATGCTGCATTGCCCCAAGTAGGTTTTTTGTGCCCGTTGAAAACAGCGTCACGGGTTCGAGACTAATTTTCTTCGTTCCTAATGAACTAATAACTGCTGTTGCTACACGGCAGTTAAGAGTGATTTGGCTATCTAGCACGTCACCCTTGACGGTTCGCAGAGCACCGATGGGTAGGAGCGATTGTCCCAGAGCTAACTGTTAGGAGCGACTTTATCTTTAAACAACTTGCCAGCGGCGAAGACGGGAACGCGAGTGGCTCTGATCTGCATTTTCTCACCAGTTTTGGGATTGCGCCCTTCCTTGGCTTGCCGTTGACGTGGTTCAAAGGAACCAAAACCGACTAGAGAAACTTTATCGCCACTGGAGACGACTTCCACGATCGTCTCAGTTATCGCACTGAGGATAGTATCGGCTTCTCTTTTGGTCACATTAGTTTTAGATGCGATCGCATCAACGAGTTCGGTTTTATTCATAGTAATTGTGGCTCAACACACCGCCGCCATTGTAGTGTAGAAAAAAGATGATGGCAATTGTAGCACCGTAAACTTCATACATAAAAGTAAAAATTTTCTGAAATTTGATTTGTTCACTAACATCTGGATGCCAGATTTAGGGGGGAAGATGAGAGGAGCGATCGCGCAACACGATCGCAATTACTCCATGACGATCTGCCACAGCTATGTACAGCTTTCCTCGCTCCCAACGCCGTCGTGCAAGGAGATGGGTATTGATGCTCGACCCCAACTCCAGCTATTAGCAAGTCAAATCTACTTATCGTCTACTTTGCAACGAATGGCATCCGACCTCAATTCTAACAACCACGACTACGGCAATTATGCAGGCAGTTAACAGAGCTTAAGAACAGTTTGAGCAAGAACAATTTCTACCCCAACGCGATTAAATACGGTTAATCGTTTTTAACTTTCATGGCGATAAACTTTCATGGCGATAAAGCGGCTTAGTTTAACTTTCCCCCGCTACTCGCTACTCACATTTCCTAATCTGCAGGAGAGATACTTGGTAGTACAATAAGCTTGCTTGACAAATTTAGCAAGCTCGATATACTTAATATATGAATCAAGAAGTCAGCAAGTTAGGTTCGTTTCTAGCCTCTGCTCGTCAGCATCGAAAGTTAACGCTACGTGCCGTTGAAACTGCAACGGGGATTTCTAATGCCTATCTCAGCCAGTTAGAGACGGGCAAAATTCGTTCACCTTCTCCAGTTATGCTACGTAAGCTCAGCGATCTTTATGGCATTCCCTATACAATCATTTTGGAACTTGCTGGGTATCCAGTGCCGGACAGTGGAAAGCTAGATTCATCACTTACGGATATCGCTGCTAGATTGGGGCCAGTTACTTCTGAAGAAGCAGATGAACTAGCCGATTACCTCAATTATCTGCGATCGAAACAAAACAAGCGAAAACGTTAATTATGTGGTCTTTATCTGCGGCAAAAACGTTCAAAAGATGCCAACGGCAGTGGTACTACAAAAACTGCCTTAGCAATGCGTTGGCAAAAGATCCTCTCCGCCGTAAGACTTACTTGCTGAGTAAGCTGCACAGTATTAGTTCTTGGCGAGGTAGTATTGTAGACTCTGTAATTAGTGAATTTATTGTTCCTACGTTAAGAACAAAACAAATTCCTTCGCTTGCAGCTACTAAACAAAAAGCTACAGAGATGTTTGAGCGACAACTCAAATTTGCTCGACAACATCTCTTATATCAGCCAGGACTTTCTCCCTCTAAAGTAGGCTCTGACTTTGCTGTATTTCATTGTATGGAATACAGTGGAGAGATTCCGGAGACAGAAATAGAAAATGCAAGAGGAGAGATTGATCGAGCATTAGAAAACTTATTTTCTAGACCTGAAGTTTGGTCGGAGCTGATCGGCGCTCAGTATCTTGTTTGTCAGCGTCCTCTGTCATTTTTACATACTGGCGAAACAGTTAGAGCTGTACCTGACCTTATTGCTTTTTATTCTAATAAACCCCCATTAATTATTGATTGGAAAGTTCACTTTTTAGGAGTTTATCGCTCTTGGAAGCAGCTTGGAATCTATGCACTAGCTTTAATGCGGGGCAACCCGCACAAAGATTTTCCAATTTTGTCACAGTGGGAAGTTACAGACCTTCAACTTTGGGAGGTACAGTTACTAACAAATCAGCTGCGACGTTATGGACTGAATGAAATGCGTGTTGCTGAAATTGATAATTTCATGGCTGAAAGTATCAGTGCAATACAGCTAATTGTGGGAGATACAAAAAAGGCAACACTCGATCCAACAGAATTGTTGACAGCCACCTCTCCTGAAACCTGTCAGACCTGTAACTATCAATCAATTTGCTGGGAGTCCGCGTAATGGGTATTGAAAGTAATGTTTTTCCATTCTTAAACCTTTCCGAGCTTTCAACCCAATACCGACTGTATGAAATCAAGGGACTTAAGCGCCATGCTGAGTACTATCAGAATCGGCAGAACTTGATCCATCGATTGAGCAATCAGTTAAAACATCCTGTCACCATCGTAGAACTCGATGAAAAACCCTACTTGGTTGTTGCTGCTGATGCACCAGAACCTCCAGAACACTACCAAATTGTTCGAGGGATCGTGTATTTCGTATCAACGGGTAATATCTTAACCCTAGATTATTCGTTACGTACTCCACAAAATGATGAGATTTGCTTGCGTTTCCTTCACTTCATGGTGCAATCTGCTCTTTTTGGAAATGCACAACTATGGCAACCCAGTGCTGGAGAACCATTTTTTGAAAAGACCCCGCATCAAATTTTTGATTCGCTCTCGCTATTTCGAGGATTTTCAGTGCGTCCAGTCTTGACTGAGAGTGGAGGTATTGGACTCTGCGTAGATATTCAACATAAATTTATCAGTATAGAACCACTACCCAAATATTTAACAGAACAAGCATTTCAGCAATACAAAGCTAAACATTGCATTTACCACTATGGACATCAATGGTATGAAATTCAATTAAGCGAGGTTTCTGATTTAAATGTTACGGAAGCAATGATTTCAGATGAAAATAATTCGATTTCTTTACTTGACTACGCCATTAAGTATTGCCGTAAGCCAATTCCAGAAGACTTGGCATCCATAGCTCAAGATGCAGCAGTCGTGCATTATTTCAATAATCAGAACGTAGATCGGATGGCGATCGCAGCGTTATGCCACTTGGTCTATGACACAGCAAATCCTGTGACTCAGAAGTATCATCCATATACTATCCTAAAACCTCACATTCGCTATTCTGCAATTCATCAACTAGTTGAGAGATATCTTCAACGAATAAAATTTGGTAATATTGTGCTTAAAGTTGCTAGTACACCTGAAAAAACTTCACTGGCAGCGTTTACACTTCCAGATTACCGTTTTGGAAATAACTATCGGTTGTCGTTGCGGGGAACCACTGGAGCAACCCAGACAACTTTGGAGCAAGTTGGACAGAAAAGATTAGAACTGCTGCGTAGTCCAAATGCTGGAGTATTTGTGCAAGAACAATTCGATCGCCAATATCTCTTGCTTCCTCAAACTGTCGGGGATAGTTTTGGGTTGAAGTTTATTCAGGATCTCAAAAAGGCTGTTGACCAACTCTATCCAGCAGGCGGAGGCTACAAACCTCAAGTAATCTATTACCCAGATCGGGGCTTCCGAACCTATGTCGAGCAAGGCAGAGCTATTCTGAAAACCGTGCAGGATTATCAACTTCAGCCAGGTTACGGGGTTGTGATGCTGCATCGCACTCCTACACTCCCACGTCAACACGATCCTCTCTCTGCTCTAGTTGTGAGGGAACTGAAAAACTATGAGCTATACGTGGCTACAATTCACTCAGCTATGGGGCAAGAGTGCTATGAGTTACGGTACAACGAGCATAGTCAGCCATTCTATACTGCTCGCAACCAGAAGCACGGCAAACTACAAGGCTATCTTCGTGCTGTTGCCTTGAATAAAGTATTACTCACTAATGAGCGATGGCCATTTGTACTGGATACGCCATTGCACGCAGATATCACGATTGGAATCGATGTCAAACATCACACAGCAGGTTACATTACGATCGACAAGGATGGAAGTCGAATTCGGACGCTACCACCAATTACTTCTAAACAGAAGGAGCGGTTATCTAGTAGTCAAGTTAAAGCTTGTTTGATTGAGATTTTGACGAAAGAAGTAGAGCAAGCAGCATATCCACTTCTACACATTGTCATTCATCGTGATGGACGGATTTATGAATGCGAGATCGAAGGAGCTAAACAGGCAATTGCAGCTTTGAAGAAACAGGGAATTCTATCTGAAGGTGCTGCTTTGACAATTCTGGAAATCTCTAAATCTGCTCCAGCTTCCCTACGATTATTTGATGTTATCGATAAGAAAAAACCGTTACCTTTCGTGCAAAATCCTCAAATTGGTTACTATTATATCACTAACAATGATGGATATCTCTGCTCAACAGGGCGACCTTTTTTAAAGCAAGGAACAGTTAAGCCTTTACGTGTCAAGTATATCGAAGGTAAGTTACCTTTTGAGCAATGTTTAGAAGATGTTTACTACTTAACAGCTTTAACTTGGACGAAGCCCGATGATTGTAGCCGTTATTCAATCACGACAAAAATTAACGATCGGAGGCTGAGTGAAGACGCTAGTGAATACGATGAAGATGCGTTGCGATTCGATCACCAAGAAGATATAGAGTCCGAAGATATCTCTGACGAAAAGATTGATGGCGAGACAGCCAGCGAGGAAGCAAACATATGAGTACGATTGGATTATATTCTACTTTGTATACTCGACTTGCAGAATGTGCTGAACTTTTGGATCGAACTCTAATTCACCTTAAACAACGACAGCAGGCAGCTATTTCCGATCAGCAAAGACAGTTGGGGCAGATTTTAGTTAGTTTAGCGCAGTCCTCAAAGGGACTAGATGCCCAGTTATTAGCTGTTTTGCTGCAAGACAGTCCAAAAAATAGCCTTTCTGAATGGAGCCAGCTTGGTCAGATACTTTTATCAAACCAAATCACTCAGATTGAGATAATAAAACTCGAAAAACTAGCAAAAATATTGGAGTACGAGCGGGCAAATACCTTTGCTCGGATGAGAGGTAGTAATGCTTGATATCTATCTTTCAGGTGCAATACCACAAATGATTGAGCGAGGGAGAGTGCTAACAGCGAGCATTCCCAGAGATCTTCCCAGAGATTACGATGCATTGCGGGCAACTTGCAAACAGCAAGTTGATGAAGCAATTCATAAATTACAGATGTTGCAATCCATTGTTAATGATGCCTGTGGCTTAGAACACCTGCGAGCATTCAAGAGAATCGTAGCGGAGATGGATCTAATCGAAACAGTTGGAATAGCTTCATTGAGTCGAGCATTAAAGGCAGATCATCGGTTAAATGTTCTAATTGACAAGATTGCGCGAGAAATTCAGTATCCTCGACTTATTCCAACAGTTACAACTCTGTCTCAGAACTACTTTTGCATTTATCCTTCTTTCAATCTGCTTTGTATTCCTTTGCTTGAAGGTAATTTCTTGCTACATTTGCCAGATTTATATCATGAGCTAGCACATCCTTTCTTTACCGAAAAGAACGACCCCGTTTTGGAGCCGTTTCAAAGCCATTACGAGAGCGCAATTATGGAGGTGCTCTATCACTTTGAAAATGAAAAAACCAAAACAGAGTATCGTCGCGGTCCCCAGCATTTCTACGATCTACTTCACACTTGGCAAAAATCATGGATTAAATTTTGGCTAGAGGAGTTTTTTTGTGATTTGTATGGAGTTTACACGTTAGGTCCCGCATTTGTTTGGTCGCACCTACACTTAGTAATCAAACGTGGTGGCGATCCTTACCAATTGTCACTTCTGCGAGTTACATCACACCCATGCGATCATGCACGAATGACTGCTATGCTTTGTGCGCTGAACTTGTCTGGATTTCAGGAGATAACCGAACAGATTCAGCAGAAGTGGGTTACATTTCTCGAACAAATTGAAGCCCAACCAGAACCCGAATACCATCGCTGCTATCCAACTAACCTGATTGAGACAGTTGCAGATAACGCTTGGAATGCGGTGAAAGAAATCCAAGCTCGAATTGCCACCCCTACGACTCAAGATCGCATCCATAGCTTGTTAAATCAGGCATGGCAGCAGTTTTGGCAGAATTCATCAATGTACATTGATTGGGAAAAGCAAGCAATTGAAACACTTTTGGCTGAGTGCGATCGCCAATAGCGACAGGCTTACATGGGATGTAAATAGCAAATAAACAGAAAGTATCTCTAAAGCTAAAATGCTTACATAATAAGTATTTTAGCCATTCGATCTCGGTGACTCCTATTGAAGTTATTGTTCAATTTCAAAATTTAACTACTTGCTTCGGAGCGCGATGTTTTTGTTCGATTCCTACTTATACCCCTACTCCAAAATCTGTGCGTCACTTTCTTCCCCAACTGCACGGTAGTAGGCAGCGATCGCGCTCGATTGTTCCCCACGCAAAGTATAGCGTCGAAAAGCTTTCTCGCTCTGATGTTGAGTCTGTTTCCTAGCGTAAGTCGGATCGACATCCATGAGTAATAACTCAGTGCTGTAGGTGTGACGGAACGAGTGTGGATGAAGCTGGGGAAATGCTGCCAACTCGCCGATTTTTTCTATAGCAAAGTAGATGCCGTGGTAGCTCAATCGCTCTCCTTTACGAGTTGCGTGATGCGACAGAATTAAAGGGCGATCGCTCGATACTTCCTCTCCCTGTTCTTTGCACCAGGATAAATACCTGTTGAGTGCATCGCGATTCTGTTTTCGCAACAGCACTAGTCGCGGCTCGTTTGTCTTCGTGTCTGCCACGAATCAACCTGTCAACAAATGCACTTGCACTACATTGAGACTGACAATTTCTCCCGCCCGCAAGCCGTGACTCAAGATGTGGAGTAAAGCTAGATCCCGCTGTCGGGTCTCGCCCAGATAATCGGTTGCCACCCAAATTCGCGCTCACTTCCTCGGCTGTCAAACTCTGGGCAGGGGGTAGAGGAATCTTCTCTAGATTGACACTAGCAGTTGAATTGATAGCAAGTATGTCAGAATAAATCAAACTTATCTTTCATACCGACGAGTGTACATAGCATCACTGGCTTTCGCTACCAACGATCTTTTTGTCTTGGGTGTTTCTAGGTAGATGCGATCGCCCTCAATCCGCAGCAACCTCCAAGTACAGCCTTGTTTTGCCCAAGCTAAATGTATCTGCTTACCAATAAAATTAGCAAGTTGTTCTTTTGGAATTGGTAGCATTACCAATTGTGCTTTTTGTTGCTGATATCGCTTCATAACTAAATTCTCTCCAATTAAAATAATTCCCTCCTACTAGAGGTAAGAGGGAAAAAAATATTCGGTGCAACCATCACTGTGTTGAATGCAAATAGCTTAGAGAAGGTTTCGGATAATATCGTTTGGCGTTTTTTTATTCCAGCTAGAAATGGGAACGAGGTCGCTGACAGGATATCGTTTAGCTTTTTTATCGTGTAGCAGTATGAGTTGGTTGCGGATGTCTTCTGGGAAGTGTTTTGATTTGTGACTGACGGCATCGCTGTTGAAGGGGCTGCTCCAGAATAGATTCCAGGCTTCAACAATATTTTGTGAATTGCACTGAGGTACTAAATTGTTGCCAAAGCAGATACTTCCTTCTCCCATGACATTAGGTAGGGGAGCTGCGTACAAATTGCCTGCTGGATCGAATGCTCTACCTTTCATTGCCCAAATGTAGTAAGTTCTACCAATTCCTACGAATAGCAAAGCAGGTAAAGTCACGGCAAGTTGCAAAGATTGATTATTTACATTTTGGAGCAGAATGTTGTATTTTTGCGGCGGGAAATAAAGCAAAATCCATTCACCATTTTTACCTTGACCCCATCTGACAATATTATTTGACAACCATCCTGAATCGATAGCTGGCGTGCTGAATGCCGCAGCGACAGCTTCAGGCGAAACTGGTTTGTATTCAACACCATCTTGAGCTTTGCTCACGAAGATGTATTGCCCGCGTAAAATGAGCAAATGTCCTAAAATTTCATCCTCTGGAACGGTATGGGCAATGGTACGAGCGATCGCCATAGCTGATAGCTGCGGTAGTTGCAGCATGGCTGGGGTTGTAGGTACTGTTGTATTAGTTAAATTCTCTGTTCCTACTTCTGAAGTAGCTATAGAAATTTCTGATGCTTGAATCATGGTTTTGATGGAGTAGCGCAGTTCCAGAGTCCAAAGGCGGCTTTTCTATGGGCGACATCGCGCTCAATCCATTCACCTAGTGCTGCGGCTTTGTCCCAATAGCTGTTGGCAATCTTCCATTGCTCGGCTAGAAACATGATATTTTCGTAAGTCCAAGGCAGGCTCTCGCAAACTTCCGTGCTGACATCGCACCAGATACAGCCAGTGCTTTTGTCAATCAGGGCGATCGCGTCGGATAAATAGCACAGAGGATGCGGTTGTTCGGCGCACAGTTGTTGGAACCGCTCTAGATCGATTGTGTCGGCACGAGGCAACTGTTCGGGAGTAAAACCAAACTTCTGTTCCCAAACTTCCAAGTCGTAACCAAATCCGAGCAGCGAGAGTAAGAATTGGTCACAGTCTTCTAGGTCTTCTAGATCTTCATACCACCAATCATTGGTTTTAGGTAGGATTGGTATTTCGTACTCTCTTGAGGTAGTAGTTTCAAATTCCTCCCATAATTCTATGGCGAAAAGTTGTTCGTTGACTAAGTGTAAAAATTCGATTTCTTTGTCGCAGTAAACGCTATCAAACGTGCGTCGATCTAGTGGAATTTTAGATGCTTGCCACTCTTGAGGAAAAACCTGTTGGTAGAGATGGAGAAGTTGAGTTTTACAAGCTAAATCTTGCAGGTATTCGAGAGCATCGGTAATGCTTACAGGGGTGCGGTATTGCAGAATTTGTTGGCTAAAAGATGACAGCGATGCTGATACTACGTGCATACACGATGGATATTATGCAGCCATTGTTTGGCTGCACGTTTAACTTAGATGAGTTTAGGCGTAATTCGAGCAGGGGTAGCAGGGGCACGACACAGGTTTAGATTCGCGCTAGCGATCGCCACTTCCCACTTTTGACCGTTAGTATATGCTGCTTCAATCTGCGGCTGTAAAGCAATCAAAGCAGTTATATCTAAATCTTTTTGCAGCTTTAATTGTTCGATCTGCCAAGCTAGCGACAAAGCCGGATTGAGCTGCGGTGGTGCAGCACAAAGTTCCTGGCAAACTGCTGCAACAGAACCTTTAGTTCCCGCACGTTTGAGCATTTGAATGCGTACCGTATCGCCCTGAGTTTGGCGTTGAATTTCAGCATTTGCCAGTTGGGGCATATAGGCGGCAATGGTGGTGCGGAGAACATCATCGTTGGCTGCAATGGTTTCATCTAGAGGAGTTTCTTGACCTTCGATAACCAAGACGTATTTCATATCGGTGTCCTAAAATAATTTGAGTTGATTTAAGTCAGACGGTCGCGCTACAGGCGCTTGAGGTAAGTCGGGTACGACAACTTGACGAGTCGGAACTTGTTTTGGCTGAGGTTGCTGGCGCGATGAAGCACGAGCTTGCATCTGCGGCAAACTCTCTTTCAGCTTTTCGATCGCTTGCACGAGCGGTAAACTGCTTGCTTCCAAGGCACTGAAAGTCGAGCCGAATAACAAAGGTGGTTCGTCAGCAACGCCAACTGCTACCAGTAGCTTTCTCTGATTTTCATGCAGCGGTAGTATCTGCAAGTTGACAACGATGGTAGTCCGGTCAAAGTCAAACTTATCTTGTGAGGAGGATTCAGATTCGGTTATTTCCGTGTCGGTTATGCTCGATTGAGTGGAAGCAATGGTGTTTAGGCTGCTAGAGGGTACGATGCCATCGCTAGATTCTTCGTCGTCATCGTCCAAATTCAATTGAGCTAATTCTTCAGGATCGTCAACTGTAGAATCGGCAGAACTACTAGCAGAACTGCCAGCGGATTGCTTGTTGTGAGTAGGTGCAGTCATGATAAATGAGCTAATCTGTATAGAGTTTTAATAGTGATGCCAAATTTGTTGAAGGTTTTCCACTTGTATTGGCATTCACCAGGTTTGTATTTAGGTGATAGTTGACTCCATCGCTCCCAACTAGTTAGTAGGGTAGGACTAACACTATGCAGTGCCATCCCAACATAAAGCCAAGTGTCATAACTATCGGCAAATTTGGGATGGATGACTTCCAGCAGAATCAGTGCTTGTTGGATGTTGCTGTCGATACCTGGGTAGAGGCGAGCATATCTGTGACTAACGCAATGCTGGCGAATGCTCGTACTGTTATGAGCATATCGTCTAGTTTTCTCGGCACTAACGAGCATTTTACCAACGATCCAGTCTGGAGCATTGGCAATTTCAACTTCGCTAGGGCTACAACCTGGAAGCCACTGATAGCAATATCCTTGAGGATGCCTAGAAGGTGGGAGTACGGAAGATAGATTTTTCCCTCTCAACTCCAAACATTCTCGTTCGGGGGTATAAATGCGCTTGGACTTGAGATTTTCTGGAAGGAAGGAGAGATGCAAGGGTATACGGTAGAGATATTGCGCTCTATGAGGGCGACCTGACGTGAAAGCAACCGTATTTGGTAAGTAAGCAAGGGCAGCATTTTTGATTTCATCGGGTGAAAAGTTAGCGAATTTAGAGTTTTTATTGTTTTGTGTCGAGAAGTTAGAAGTTAGAACTTGTTTGTATGCACCAATGCCATCGCAATCGACAGCAACCAGAAATTCTTGAGAATTGGCACCACAGATTAATGCAATGCCTGTAGGTGATACTTGGGTGAAGCCTTCTCTTCGGTCGAGTACTCGAACCTTACCTGTAGAAGCAAGTTCCGATTGCAACTGTTTGGGAGTAAACGGTCGTTGTTCCCAGCGATAGCCTAAAGGTCTTTTCCAGTGCGTAGGTACGAGATGCCAGTGTGTTGGCAGAATTTCCAGGGTAGAAATAATGGTATTGATAGCTTTTGCATTCATATCTGAAATGCAACTTTATGCAAATATGGCACAGCCATTTTCGTTGACTGCAATAGTTGCTTCGCTATTTAACAACTGCAAGTTGAATACATCTTCAGCTATTGGTGGCGATCGCACTCAGAAAATATTAAAGCTATTCTACTTATCCTTAGATTGTCTTCATGCTGTGAGCTGTCAACTTCTTCAGTTGTTTGATAGCAATCCACAGTCAGCACAATAGCAATTAAAGCTAATAATACAGTTTTATCAAGGTAATTTAATAACATATGTTCAACAAAAAATGGGTTTTCTCTACATTCTTTTTAGGATAAAGCTCTTTTTTATTAATAAGTTTGATATATCGAGGACAAAAATTGTATTTTCTAGGCTTAAGTTGAAGCAGCTACTAAGTTTTACAAATACTATAAAAGCGTTATCGCTATCGTAGTAGCAGATTAACGCTCTAGTCAAAAGCAAGTGCTATAGTGATAAATCTCTACTTTGAGAAACGACACCATTAGTGCGATCTGCTACTTTAGAATCCAGATAAAATTCACTTTTAGGAGTATAGATTTGTTGAATAACTTGTTGGCGCTGCTGTTGTAGGTCTTTCATAATCTGTTTTAAGGGAATCAAGTCAATACCTTTCTCAGCTTTTGACTCCGATTCAGCTACCTTAGCAGCCACAATTTTAAAATACATCTCTCGCTGTTCCGCAATAGACAGCTTGCCACTATTTGCTCGAATTTTCTGATTTATTTCGTCGTTTCCTTGCATCATGGCATTAGACGAGGGTTGACCTTCCCGTTGAATATTATTCCATTCTTGGGCTAGGAAAGGATGAAGAGTCAGGGCAAGCTCGCCAATACCTTTGATTTCCTGGTTTTCGTTTAATTGTTGAGACCGAGCGGTAGGTATACTGCTACTATTACTATTAGCACTATTAAATAGCTGTTCCAGATCGAACAACTGGGCTTTTTGAGCCATCAGCTTAATATAATTAATGTCTTGTTCTGAAATATTCATTTTGGTGATTTCTTGAGAAATTCCCTCAGATTTTTTTTCAAGCTGGAATTCAACCAGCTCTTGCCGATCGCCATTAACTGTAGTTTTATATAAAGATAAACTCGCTTTGTTATGCTCTGGGTCGCGGCGGCGAACAATCGTTAATTCACCCACAGTCAGTTTATCTGTTTTCGCCTTTTGTAGAATCCCATTCAGCGTCCCAAGCAATTCAACTTGTTTGAAACTTTCTAAAGTAGAGAGCGTTCCCGCAGGTGCGAGGGAACCTAGAGTATTAGCCACCTCTCTAAGGTCGGATGTAGAGAGCGATCGCAGTGTTTTCCTGTCTGCCAAGCGTTCTGCTACCATCACGAATTCCTGCCGTTCTGCTGGTAGCATCTCCTTCGATCGCCGAGTAATTTTAGGCGTGCCATTTCGCTCTAGTTTAAATTCCATCAAAGGCTGTTTGAAACCTTGTAATTCATCTTGACGGCGATGAATCGTAAACTTTTCACCTTGTTTGATAATTGCGAAGGCATCGCTACGATATAAAAGCGAACCATCAGTTTGAATTTGTCCGTATCGTTTTAGTAGTGCCGCAGCTGTCTTAGCAATCCTTTTATTCTCAGATGCAAGGCGCTGACGCTCTAATTTTTGACTGAGAATTTTATAAATAGGAATGTGGAGCTGACGCACCCACTGCTTGGTTCCTCTTTGTATAGTTGGACTGTCGAGTACTTGCTTGTAAGTATATTCAACAGCATTTTTAGGGACAACTGAATTTTGATTTTTCTCTTGGCTTGCTTGCCTTGGCTGACTGGAAACGGTATTTTTTGCTGTAACGCTATCTTGGCTTACTTCTGTCGATTTAACTCGCTCCGAGTTGCGGTCTATTAGTAAATTTGAGGAAAGCTTCTCTAGTTGCTGTTGGTAATTTTTAATTGTGGCAGCACTTTGGAGAAATACGTTAGCAATCCGCTCGTCAATAGATGCTAAATCTTTCGCTGTTTCTCCCAACCGAGCTGAGCTTTCACTAGCAGCTACAGTCTGACTCAATTTTGTTAGCTCTTCCGCTTTCTGGTTGCGCGTTGCCATTAATTCAACCGCTAACACTAAATTACTTTCTAATTCTTGTTTGAGCGACAATAAATCCTGACTATCGAGTTGTTCGGCAGCTGAAGGATTGCTTTGGAATGACGTACCTTCCGGTCGATCTTCTAATGAAAAAGCTGCCCCAGCAGCAACCAGCGGCTGCTGGACGTTGGAAGTGCAGTCAGTCAATGCAGTCAATTCTTCTGGTGTCAGAAGTTGGGTAGCCAGATTCGTCTTGCAGTTCCCCGTTTCGTCTTGGGTGTAGAGGACAACTTCTTTACCAGATTCAGTCGTGCCAACAATTTGCAAACACAGCTGGCGATCGTTGGTTTGACTGACGCTATCGGTCACATCTGTTGCTAACCGTTGGGAAATAGCCTGTAACTGAAATTCGGTTGGTGTCTCTGCCCGATACTGACCTGCCACAGAATCTAATTTCTCCCACTTCCAGGCATCGGGCAGATCCCGATCGCGGGAAAGAACGTAAGTATCGCTGCCAATATCCGCGCGAATACGCTCGAGTTCTTCTGGTTGTTTCGCTTTATTTTCCCTAAGTTTTTCAAAGATGAGTTTGACAATCTCTGTAATTGAATTTGTTATTTCTCTACCCATAGAGTATATCGTTTCTACAGATTTATCTGTAATTCTCGTGTAATAATGTCCTAATTCTGTGGCGCGTTCGTCGTACATGGCAGTGTAGGTAATCTATCTAGAAGGACTGTATTTTTGTATTGAACGAAGACAAGCTGGCGATCGAAGCGAACGACAATCAGCGATGGCTTAGCACTACCTGCTATGAGGGTGGCGCAGTAGATATTATCCGATCGTTCGCGGTTGTAGTAGTAGACGAGAATGGAATCGAAGTAATGGGTTTCAATGCTGGGAGGAAATTGGTGAGACCAACGGGATAGCCTTTGGTACTTTTCGATTTCTCGCTCTAATGGAAGATCGATCATTTGAAATACATTTTGTTGGGAATTAGTAGAGTTGTGTCAAAATAAACCTTGAAGATTTACTAGGGGTTGATTTTTGGTTGGTTGGGATTGCCCAGGAATAGGAAAGCGTTTGTTCACCTCGGCTATTCTGCTCTCCAAATCTTCTTGACTGGGGCATTTTTGAGTGCTTTTTTTTGCAAATCTCGTCCTCAACTTGTACCAATATTTTTGATTTAGTTCTTCCCAATACTCGATGGACTTGGGAATTTTGATTTTTTTCAGGATCGGCACGGAACCTTCTTTCTTATTGCTGTAGGCTGGGTTAATCAAAACGCATTTACCTTGCGGTAGTTTGAGGAATTGTGCGGGTTCAAATAATTTGCGCGTCTTTTCTTGATTGCTAATAGAAGTACTTGTCTTACCCCCACCGCTGGTACGTGATTTTTGTTTGTATTTAATCTCTTCCTCACCTAAATAGGCAGAGAATTGACGCGCTGATTCTTCTTCACCAGGGTTGAAGATAAACTTAGTACCGCAAGCACCAAGAATAGTTTTGGCAATTTCTTTGCTATAGATTTTTTCCAGCTGACCCATATTCTGCCAGCCTAAAATACCGCAAAAACCTTCAGAGCGCGACTCGTTAAGCCATCTATATAGGTCGGGTAAATAAATTGAGGGTAACTCGTCTAGAGCGACAACCAAGGGGTCTTCGCGCCTTTTGGCAATACTGCGGGAGATCACCATGTGCAGAATGCTGGTCATAAGAGGACTGACAGCATCTCGACGTTCTCGGTCGAGTCCGAAGATAATCATCTGCTGGCGCTTCACTTCCAGGGGAAGGGTAGTCTTACCGACAAAACATCCGAGAGTGTTTTTAGCCATGAAGCGAGTGAACATCAACGATGCCGTACCTGCAATTCCAGCTACAGTTTTCTCCGAATCAGCAGACGAAAATAACTGACCGAAGGCAATCTTGATCCACGGATTCAGATTAGCTGACTTCAATCGCTCTACCATCTTTTCGCTAGATAAAATGGCAGCAGCAGTCATGATATCTGCGTAGCTTTGGTTGGGATTATCTTTACTTTCAAATTCTTTAGCCAGCATCAGAATTGCTTGCGTTAACTGGTCGCCAGCCGGACCAAAAAAAGCATCTTCGTTAGTATTCCCAGCTAGCCTAAAGTTTTTATTGATCACCGTAGCTAGCTGTCTTGCAGTTTCGGCATCGCTACTATCTCGGAGAAAATCAATCGGGTTGCAGACTTCTGATTCGGGGAAACCTGGAGCAAAGATGTGTACGTCATATCCCTTTTTTCTGGCATAACTAGCTATTTTAGCAAGGGAAGGATACTTAAAATCATAAATAACAATACCAAACTCTTGCTCGATCGCGGCATAAATCATCGGCAAAATAGCACTTGCCGTCTTACCGCTACCAGGACCACCAATTGCTGCCGTTCCGCGTTGGATATCTGGTATATATAGATTGTTTCGGTCTAGTTTGTTCGCTCCAATCCATAAAGCTGCACTGTCACATCGCGGTTGTTTTGTCTGTTTTACAGCTATTTTTTTGGCATTTGCTATTTCAGCATTGCTACCCCAATAGCTACTAGCAAGCTTTTTCTTATTGCCCTTATCTAGCACTTGTAATGCTACCAGTGTCAAAATTCCCCCAGCTAATATCAATCCTTGAGTAGAGAGGAAAGGCGAGATTAGCTTATCGGTATATTCGTTAACTGCGCGATCGGAATTACTGACAACCTTAACTTCATTAACAAAGCTTTTGTTAGCTGATTGAGTCATATTGTTGAAAAGATATCTTAAATAAAAAAAAGCCTTACAGTTAGTTACTTGCAGCAACTATCACCGAGGAACGCTGAGGGGACGACCCAGTAAAATTGCATCCATTTCTTTGTAATTGAGAAATTGAACCGGACCGATGCCATAGGGACTGCAACCGAGGTCGGGTATGCCGCGCTTGCAGATGCGGAAGAACATGGTAGTTGTAATGCTGCCGTTCGCTTCGTTAACATTCCAAATTACTTGCTTGAAGCTTTTGCCGAAAGGGTGACGACCAGTAGGTTCTTTATGGTTAAAGAGATTGCCCAAAACTCCGAAACCACCCCTAACTTTTTGGCTCTTTCCAGAGATCCATTGCGCTCCAGTCAACTCGCCGCTACCTGCCAATTCAATATGGGTGCACTTAGAATCGCAGGATACGTTAAACCCCTCTCGGTCGCTACCCGAAATCGATCTATGGCGATCGCTTTCTAGCGTCCCCAGTGGTAGGTCAACTTTACCAACAGCAGTAAGATCTGCGGCGGGAATGCCAGGAAACTTGCTAAATGGTAAGAGTGCTAAACCAGGCACTTTGCCGATGATATTATTTTGCCAGTTAGCAAACTTTTGCAGCGCTGCATCTGTCAACCCTGGAATATCTGTGAGTTTGTAGTTGCCCAGATTGATATATTTACCCAGCTCTACATTCCTTAGTATTGGGTAGGTTTCGAGCAGGTTGGCGATCGTTTGGTTGTCCAAGGCATAGGAGCGAGCGAGCTTAGCTACCAGATCGCGAATTGGCGGCACGTCTGCCACTCGCAACTTGCCTAAGCCAGGGATAGCTTCAGTTAAGTCTGCAATTGTCTGCCACTTGGTTAGCTCCAGGCTATCGAGCTTGAGCGTTTTCAGGTTTACGCCTGTCATGCTGGCAATATTGCGGACTGATAGCTCTTCAATGCCAAACTCAGATGCTTCAAAGTCGCCCAATTCCATCACGTCGGCAACGCTTTGTCCAGCTTGCCAAATCCGTATAGCCTTCATGCCCCGACTTTTGATGTTGGGCAATTCAGTCCCGCCCGCTTCAGAAAACACCATGTTTTTGAACGTAATCTCGTTCCAATCGGGTACTGGAACTCCACTATAGTAGCGAGTTGGAAAAGAAGAATTGCTCGGATTGGCATTAGCAACTACGATCGCCTCCTCTGGCGTAGCAGCTCCAGCTTTGAGGGCGTGCAAGGCGATCGCGGCGACAAACCCTAGAGTCAGTAAATATCTGTATCTTTTGCCGTGCGATCTGGTGTAGCTAGTTGTGGGTTGTTTGGTGGTTGTATTTATATCTGGCTCTGCGATCGGGTCGGCAGTAGCGACGAGGCTCGAACAGTTAGGGTCGTTATACGCTTTTTCCATAATTATCTTCCGTATGAATTAATGACAGTTGGTTTGTGAGTTGCTGAGGTCGATCTAGCAGGCACAGATGGGGTAGGAGTTACAGCTGGCACTGTCGATAGAGCAGGCGGGATAGGAGAAACAGTACCGTTGGGCGGCAACATGGTAGGAAAGCGCCTGCCTCCCAGTTGCATTAGCTTTTCTACTAACTGCATTGATACTCCAGCTTTTGCCGCAGCCGCGTTCGCGTCCGCACCGGATTGGAGTTCGCCTACAAGGTGAGTTAGTCTTTGCCACAACGATCCTTGCGCGTCGATCCACTTATTGGACAGTGCCACCTGCATTCCCCTAGTTACCCATTGAGCATCGGCAGCGGCGTAAGGATTCGGTCTGGGCTTGCTGGATTCCTCTAGCGTTGGTTCTAAATCGTTTTCGATGAGGATTTCGCTATATTCAGGAACGCCAGTACCAGCTACGAGTCGAAAGTGATAGCTTTTTTTCTGACCGTTGGATTCGGTAATCACAGTCAAGTGTTCGCCGTATGGTGCGTTGGGCAATCCTGGAATCGTGACTCCATCGATGGCGCTGATGTGAATCAGTCCCGCCCCTGGATTTTCACAATCCCTTCCCAGTCCTGATAAACAGCCATCTACATCGATGATAAATTTGGACTTTTTGCTGCGATCTAGCCAAGCCCTTCTGATCACTTCTCCCGTCTCGAAGAAGGATATGGATACACCATGACCGGGCCATGCTTTCACTGTTTGTAGTTGTGCTTGCCTGCCCGTTACCTGACTGGCTTTGAGCGAGCGCACCGTACTGGTGGGTGATGCTGTGGCTGGGGAAGGCGCTATACTCGCTAGGGCGATCGCGCCCAAGGTGGTGAGGAAAAAAGAAGAAAAGATGTTTGGTTTCACAAAAAAACCTCTAGTAATTGGCAGGGCGATACGGGTAATTTTGGATGAAGGCTCACAGCTTCAGGGAGCGATCGACTTCAACGACAATTTTGGTATTTTGCGGGACATACCAAATGTCAGGACGCTGGGCAATTTCATCGGTAGCTTTTTGAGTGCGGTTGCCAATCGAATCGGCAAGTTGACCGAAAGCGCCCTGTAGAAACGCACCCGTCATCGAGCGACGCTTGTGCGTGCGGCGCGTGCGGCTGCCACCAAAGGGCAAGTCGTCTACCACTTCTTCATCGGGTTGGTTCACGATCTCGCCAATACTGGCTAGACCTGCAACTGCACCTAGCGTCAGATCGAAACCCGCAATCTCCTTGCCTTTGTTCTGCATTTTTTTGGCAATTAGCGGACTGCTATTCTTACCCGATATGCTAATAGCACCGCTAGGAACGGGATACTCGGTTTCGTCTTTGAGAATGGCAGTTACTTCGGCATGGACTTGGGAGGCACCATCTACAGAAGTCATGGCGATCGTGACGAGCGTGCCAGCGGGGATACCGATTTCACCCGTGTTAGCCATCAGCGGTTCGTCCAGGCGGGCGACAAACCTACGCTTACTACCGCTAGAGCGATCGTCGCGCTGTTGAGAAAGGAAAAGTGGAGTTACAAGGGTAGCACTAGCATGAGAACCGATCGTCAGATATTGCGGTTGCTTGCCTGATAGAATTTGTGCTTCTTCTGGGAGGTAGTCGTAACTAGCTGGCGTTGCGTTAGATGTGGCTGCAATGGTCAGGGGGCGATCGCCAGCGTTTGAGGCAGTAGCTTTCCTTGCAGTAGGTGAGAGTGATGGCTGCCATCTCGGTTTCAGTTGTTCGATCGCGTCAGGGCTGGTGTCATCTGTATCGAAGTCGGAATTGCCGTCACTTTCCCTGGACTTTAGTTCTGGTACGTTATCTTCTGTTTGGGCTGGTGTAGCGCGGGCTGGATCTAAATAGGGCAGCGAGCGATCGCTACCACCAGCACTAGAATTACTACCATCGGCAGGACTAGCACTGGCATATTTGTCACCGTAATCGATCTTGCCGATAGAGCCAATCCTGCGTAAGCGTTCTAATTCGGCAAACGGGTCTTTAGGCGCTGCTGGTGCTGTTGCGATTCGAGGCGCGGGCATTGTTGCTGGCGAAACAACTTGTCGCGGGGCGGGCGGTACTGCTTGTCTGATGACAACAGTACGGGTTGACGCTGGTGCGGCTGCTAGTTTGGGTGGAGTCTCTACTTTGTCGGCTGGTGGTTTGCCCAAAGCAGCCAACTCTTCTTTTTGTTTAGCCAGTGCGAGTTTGGCATAGATATCGCCGTCGCTGTTTTTCGACTCTACAGTGTTATCTTGAGGTGCAGTTGCGGACTTGGCGATAATTGGTTCGCTACTACCGTTCATCACGCTGTTGAGACTGAAGTAAACTACGAGGAAACCAACACCAAAAACACCGCCGACCATACCCAGACGCGAGAAGGGTGACGTAATTGAAGAATGTTGAGTCCGTACTTGGGCAGGATCTTCTATTTCCCAGTCTTCATCTTCTAGGTCTTCATCGAAGTTATCTACAGATGCAGAATTTGAGGAGTTGCTGTCATCTTCTAGCGGTAAAAGTTCGTCTATTGCTTGTGTCATAACTGATTTTTGATACTGCTGAAATTTTGAAAACAGAAGTCAGAAGCCAGGAGTCAGGAGGAACCCCAGAGCGTGAAAACACGGTTTCAATAAATATTGAGTTTTATTGTTTTCCATGCTCTGTATCGGGAGTTTGTAAGCCTATGCGCGTTTATCCAGTCGCACAGCAATTATTCTGAATTCTGGCTCCTGTCTCCTGACTCCTTCTCGGTCAGAATTATTTTGTGTTGGCTGCTTTTTCTGGCGGCTTGCCCAGCCCGAAGTCATAGATTTCGACAATTTCCAACCCCGATTTGCGGGCGCTGTAAATAGTCTTTGCTAAGTCGGTCGTATCTGGCGGCGATTGGGGAGAATGGATTTTTTGCACGACAATGGTTTTGTTGAAAGCCATACCCTTACCAGCATTGTCGCGGCGAGAGAATGTAACCAGCGTGGCGATCGCGTCAACTTCCCACTTGTCCTCCCCAATTTTGCGCGGTTCGGAGAAGTAGCGAGGCACCAACGCCACTTGAGCGTTGCCGTTAAATAAGCCAGGGGGTACGTACTCGGTTAGCTTTCTGAGAAAACTAGCGCGAAAGTCGTGTTTTTCAGATAGGGCAAAGGCTGCATCTCTAGCTTTAGTAGGGATTTTCACCAAACCTTTGCTTTTGACTTCGACATTCACCCCTTCATCTTTTTTAGTCACGACCTCACCGTTTTCGGTGGACTGGAGCAGTCCGTCCCAATTAAACAGCTTCACCATGCTGTCGGAGACAAACTTTTTGATGGTGTTGTTAGTATATTGATTCGGACCGAGGGGCTGAGCGGGAATTGTCGTACCGTCTTGAAGTTGTACGATTGTCATGCCTTTGGTATAGCGATTGAGATTCATAGCAGCACCCAGGTTAGCGAGCTGTACTACCAACGAGATGCTGCTGATGGCAGTTAAGCTGACGACGACAACTCCAACTGAGTTAGGGATCGATTTACCGTAGCTGAGCAGTTGAGGAGCCTGTTTTTTTTCTTTCGTGGATGTCATACGAGCGATACTTACTTTCTTGTTTAACTTTGAATTTTTAACTTCAATCGGGAGAAGTCCCACTCTGTACCGCAGGGTCGAAGCTGGGATGAATCCCGAACAGGGTCTATACTTCTCATGTACAATGTGGTATTATTAGTCACACCAAAACTAGCTGAAATTGCTGTCCGGTCTTACTGAACCTTGACAGGAGAAGATAGGGAGTTCCATCTACAAACAGGCTTTTGCCGAATCCTTGGGTGGGTAAAATCTTCTAGGTACATAGGTAAATGTTTTGTGCTTTTGTACAGAACTGGTCAAGTTATCTTGACTCGGGGCGGCGGGTCATCCCGTCTCGTCAATAAAGCTCACCGTATCCGAAGCGTTGGCTGGAGTTGGTGAGAAGCCCACCCTGTATGCGTAGCATCAGGGCTGGGAGTATGTCACTTTCCTTAAGAGCGCCTACCGAAGCGCGAAGCAGCCGCAGTCGTTGCTATCTTTGCTCCCGATGTCACTCCAGCCGTCCCTGCCGTCATCGCACCACTAGCCACCCATTCAACTCCTTTCGTCAGCGCGTTGAGGACAGCCATGCCGCCGCCAGCAGCCATTGCACTCGCCAGCAGCGGCGATATGATACTGATAAACAGAAGAAAAATCATCGGTTGGTTTGCTTGCGCGGTGCTAATCAACTGAGCGCATAGTCCGAGCATGATGTGGAAACAAAACTTTGCCATGCCTACGGCGAAGAATCCTGCCAGCCAAGCAACGATCGGTTTTTGACCGTAGGGTGTCAGCGAGGCTCCTACCGCCATCGGTGCGAGCAAGGCGACAATGATCCAACAGATTTCAACGCCCCACTGATAAGCATTATTGATAGCAAGCAACCAAGTGGCGGACAAACCAGTGACAGCGGAGCCAACCGTCTCCATGGCAAAATTACCGACCGTGTTGGCGAGATTGCCGCCAGTGGCACCATCTACTGCACCTGCCAGTGGATTTGTCAGCGCGATCGCCGCACCAATAGCCGAGAGCGATCTGAAGAACCAGTCATTCTCGTTAGCATTTTGCTCGCTGGGAAACAGTTGTGGCGCGTATGCCTCTAGTTCTTCTCTTGCTTGCACCAAGCAATCGTTAACTTGTTGCGGCGTACCTCCCCTTTCGTTACAGCGTTGAATCGCATTCCCAACCATTCGGCGCAGTTGAATGTCGCCCATCGCTCGGCTGAAAGCAACGTCCAAATCTGCACCCCTTGCCGCATTTCCTAACATGATTTGGTCTATGTGATTCATGTAGTTACGCAGCGCCAGCGTACCGTTGGCAAGTAGGTAGCCGTTTCCGAAAAGCAAACCGATGACGATGATGGGCCAGAGATAGCTAGCAAGAGCTGGTTGGTAGTCGTCATTCATCCAGTTTCGCGCGAACTGAACCATAAATAGGGCAAGCATGGCAAGCGCAAACGCGAAACCGACGATACATAAAGAGCGGTATAAGCCGCCGTTAATTGTCTCGTTCCACAACTCGTCGAAACTCTCGGCTACCAGTAATGCCCCTCCCTGTGCAGCTTCGAGTACGTCTTGACCGAAGTTAGGGTCTACTTGAAGTAACAAATAACGAAAAACCATATAGTTGTATAGTTTGAATAGTTAAAAAAAATTCTCGCTCGCTATCTCTGCACGCAGAGATAGCTGCAAGCATGGCATCGCGTCTGCTAGTTGCTTTGTGATGCAGAGTCAGGAGTCGTAGCGCGGAGGCGAGTCCAGCCTCCGATTGATATTTGGGTTGCCAGTTCGCCATCCATCGCCAGACTTTGACGGCGGCGATCGCTAGCACCATTTTCGGCAATTTGTTCCAGCATTAAGTTGGTATTAGCTGCATCTTGGCGGGCTTGCAACTCGTCGGTACGAGATTGTCCGAGCATCGATACAACTTGAGCGTTTTGGGCGGCGATCGCTTTGAGGATGTTTTGCGAAGCATCCATTTCTTGGGCATTATCGCCGAGACTTTTAGCTTCATCCACAGTTTTTTGGGTAGATTCAATTTCTTTACTGGTACGAGCTTGACCTTCTTCGCCCAAAACGCTGGCAACAGATGCACGGACAGTTTGGCGTTCGAGTTGACGACCAGCTTCAATCGCGCCGACAACCGTGTTACTCTCCATTGGCGTTCCTTTGGTTTTCAGCTTTTCACGCAGTTTTTCAGCACCGCTTACTGGGTCGGGAACATTCATCTCGCCAATTGATTCGTTAATTGCTTCTTTAGCATCTTGTTTCAATCCACCCCAGTCTGCTTCAATTTGTTGGATCAGTTCGTTCTTCAACTCGTCAAAGTAACCTTTGAATTCATCCAATATGTCGTTGAAGAAATCACTAATATTCAGCGACAGAGCGTAACTTGGCGTTGACTGTAGCAGGATGCCAAATACCAGCATGGCTCCGATTAACTGTATTTTTCTTGGCTTAAGTTTAGATTTCATGTAGCTTGAATATGTAGTTACAAACGCGGTTTTTATTTACCGCTTGGTTATAAATATTTGCTAAACCCTCATTTTTTGAGGTTCAAAATCTGGAGATTCTTCCGGTATTTTTACTTTTCTAAAAGAGACTATACTATTAGCAATTGCTAATAGCTCTATTGCTTCATCTGTTAGTTGTTCGCCGCGAATCATCTTGACATAAGTTTCCGAAAAGCGCACGATACCGAGCATGGGGTCGTGACGATATTTATTAAGGTACAGACCGCGCAACTCTTGTTCGTCTGGATTGTTAGCAACAGTAGCAAGCAAGCAGTGTGGTGGATAGTAACGACAGAATGTGAGTTTGCCATTGTCGTCGAGCAACCATTGCGAATAAATGCTTTCTTTTTTCGGAAAGAATGCTTCCGTACAGTTACGAGAAATAATTTCGTAAGGATACTTGAAACGCTCGACAAACGGATCTACAGCACTCGGTTGAATCCGACCGATCAAGCGCGTCGTCAAGTTAGCAAAGATTTTAGCTGCGGACTTGCTCTTGTAGATACTTTCTGGCTCTTGTGCCGATAGGATGACGCGAATTCCTGCTTTGGCTCCGTTGGCGCATAAGCGACCGATCAGTTCGGCAATGGCTTCAAACTCAAATAGAATTGGTGCTTCATCTAGAAAGAAAATGGAAACCTTGGACGAGAGAGCGCGGCGTAGAGCAGCAGCGTAGGCACTGAGGGCGAGGATTGCCGCATCCTCTTCGCTAGAAAGCGATCGCAAGGCAAATACGAGCAACCTAGCATCCGTTCTGAAGCTGGAGGGGCGAGCGACTGACTGACCGACACGCGAATTGAGCCAGAATTTTAACCGCAATCTGATTTGGTCTAAAGCCTCTAATACTTCTTGACTATGAGTAGCGATCGTATCCAGCTTGAGATAGCCAGGGGAGCAATAGTGATAAAAATCTTCCAGCGTTGGCGTGTCTTGCCATTCGGCAGTCCCGACTCCCTTTTCTATTGCTGACTTATAGCGTAATTTGAGATCGTCATCGTTGAAAAATGTCTCCAACGCTAAAGTTAATATGCTTTCAATATTAGAAATTCGAGTTGAATTAGTGCCAGTTGGTTTAGTCCCAAGTACCATTGTCATGAGTACGGATTTCAAAAATTCCTTGAAATCTGTCATTCTTTCTTTAATTGTTTCCCAGTCGTATCCTCTTAAATCCGGTAACTCAAATAAATTATTCGATTCTTTAGTAATATCGAAATACGCACCATCGTCGCCCAAAAAGTTAGTGTAATCGGTGAGGGTGGAAGTGCCGTCAGGTTTGGGATAGTCGAGGGCGACGACGGGAGTTCCCCGTGCTAAAGCTGGAGTGAGAATTCCCGAAACAGCTACAGATTTACCGGAGCGAGTCGTACCGAATACGGCAAGATTTTTGTGTTGTTTGTATAGATCGATGTGGACTGGCGTACCGCCTTCCTCAGCAATCAATTCAAAACCTTCTTTATCGCCAGTTGCAGTTTGCATCAAAGGCATCAAACCTGGTGCTTCGCAGGAGAAGTATGGCAAGCGACGGTTGAAAGGTCTTGTCAGCAATTTCTCCCAGACGAGCGGAGTGCATTGCAACCACGTCTTCCAAGCGTATTCAACTTCTCTATTCACGACTGCCGGACGTAGAAAACAAGTTGATAAGTAGCGGCAGGCATTGTCAAGTTGTTTTCTAGTCTTTCTATGTACTAGAAAAACTACTGCGGTGTGGATGGGAACGTTGCCCTTGTATATGGTTTCTTGTGCTTTAATCCCTTCCTCGATATTCATGTTAGATTTAACGTCAACCGAGTTGCTATCGGCAGACATTGCCGAAGCTGTGAGTGACTGTTTGGTAATGCGTTGTAAGGCAACTTTGGCTAAACTTTGATTGGCTTTGGTCAGTTGACAGATAACTTCGGTGTCAATGACTCTATCTTTAGCCAAAACTGACCATAAATAACGCAGTTGCGAGTATTCATCAACCCATCCACCTGGTTTTTCACTGAAGTTGAGAACGCCGATGTATTCGTCTTGAAGCTTAACCCAAGCGCGGTCTAGATAAGGTATGGAGTTTTCGTTTTCGAGTAGATGATGGCGAATGTGAAAGTCGCTCGTCTGAATTTCGCTCAGTTTATCTTCATCCAGGTAGAGCGAGTTGGGAATCGGTGGTATTTGAGTGCGATTGAATTGCTGCCATAATACTTCCCAAATATTTTCGCCCGTGAAGGCGCGGAGATTCAATCCCATCGTATTGCTGAGGATTTGTTCCCACAGTTGAAAACCGTTGGCGAAGCTGTTGCGGAGAATATTTTCAACTCGTCCGGCACGAAAACCGTGGATTTGTCCGGTAAATTGCTTCCAGCTAATTTGCAACCGCTCGATCGCTCTTTCGATCGCGTCGTAGTTGCGGCTTTCTTCTGATGCAGTCACAGTATAAGTACACCAGAGACGCAAAAACTTATTTTTCCGAATACCTTGTTTAGTTAGTTCGCGCGTCCGCAGACGCTCGGAACGCATCAATAGTTGCAACTGTTCTAAATCGCAGTCTTGCTCGATTTTCAGTAATTCCTGCTGGCGGCGATCGTCGTCAGCGAACGAACCGACATGAATTGTCAGCGTTTCACCTTCAGGTAATTCTTTGAGTCCGCCTTCGATTCTTTCAAAAATCGGCAGAATTTGTTCTTCGGGTAAAGATGAATGAATTCCTTTAGCTTCAAAACAAAATTTGATCTGAATGTCTTCATTTTTCTTGAGGACGAGAGCGCCTATGTTTTGGCGCTCGGCTAGGGAGATATTCACAATCCCTGCTAAATGAACGATATCTTCAAAAGGAGTGAGATTTTTGACAACTCCTATTTGTTCGGGATCTAATGCTTGTCTGCCAACTTTGTTTTTTGATTTTGCTGTCTTCGTTGCAGTCATGGCGGAAATATTGTTGTTTAAAATGCTCTAACTTGGATCGATCGAGAGATTAGCGACGGCGACGTAGATGCCGTTTTTTCTTTGTTTTTCTATTAGTTGGCTTGCCAGTTAGCGAAGCGAACGGTTTATAACCTTTTGTGACTCGTGGCGTGCCGATAAATTTACCGAAAAAATCTTGATTGGCGCTGACCGTCCACCATGTTGCCCAACCCCAAGCGATCGCGATTCCAGTTGCCAGCCATGATAGTTGCAAAAATCCCTTGACTGCTATGTACATAATTAAGGCGATCGCGCTCCAGGGAAGAATTTGGTCGGCGGGAAACGGACCGAGGCGGGGTTGCTGTCCCAAAACGCGGTTGACGCTGCGAAATTCGCGTTCTTGCTTGCTCATCTATGACTTGATTTGTTTTAATCTTGGGAGGGAAACTCTTTTTAGGAATGCTGCTATTGACTCGAATGAGGAGAAGTGGAACCAGGAATGTCAAAATTTGAGAGAAACTTACCGTTGCGGGATCGGTTGCGGCGACGGTGTGGTTGAGAACTGGGAGCAGATTTTCACTGCTCCTTGTCAATCCCATCAGGCTTGTGCTTGGGTTGTCCGATCTTAAGCAGCACCACCGCCAGCACCACCTACTATGAGTCCAGCGAGAATATCTCCAATCACAACAGTAACGGCAACAATGATTGGCGTTCTGGCAAGGATCTGCCAGTCCTCGTCATTTCTAGCAGCTTGAACGATACGTACTAAAGCAATACCCAAGTAAATTAAAAATAACCCGCGCAGAATCGCAAAAATGAATCCCACGACTTGTGCGTTAATCCCAGGAAAGTAAGCGGTATTTCTGAAAAACGTCTCGGCGTTGTTCATGAACTGGGCGCTGGCGGGTGCCGAAGCAAAATCTATGATAAAGATCGTAGAGACAACTAAAAATATAATCGTATAAATGTTGATGCCGTATTTTCGCTGTAATTTTTCAAAGTTGAGTAGTAGTACATTGGCTTCTTTAGGTAGCATCAATACAATTGAAGTGAGAAACATTAAACTGGACAGCACCAGATTGTGAATGGAGATATCTACAATCATCAATCCACTAGCTACAGCCATTAGTAATGCAATTGAACCCTTTTCTCGCCATGTTCTTCTACTGCGCTGTGGTTTGAATAAATAATTACTAGCTTGTGTATAGCTAGATTCGTTTCTTGTGTAATCAAACTCGTAATGGTTTTTCATGCTGGAAATTGTCAGATAACTAGTTGTGGTGAAGTGAATTAGAAGAGCCAGACTTATCGAGCTTTCTGTTTAGAGGGTTTCGATCACAATCATTTTGGCTTTTCCCACCGTCAACAACAGCTAATAAACTTCTGATTTTCCTTCAGAGTTCTGCGTTGAGAAAAACTACGAATCCAGTTGATACTGTTGTAGATCTTCAATACGCATAAATGCCCAAACAAGAGCGATCGAGATCGCGCTCGCGCTCGCGCCCCGATCGGTTCTACGGCTGCATTTGCAAGAGCGAAGAAGCAAAAGCTAACTGTCTATCTGACACTGCTGCCAAGGCTCTCGGATGAAGTAAAGGGCATCGCGCCCCCGAACTTCCATACCACCTCGATTCTGCGTTCCCCAGCGAGTGACAAATTTCTTGCCATTTTGACGACGTTGAACGGCAACCGTAAAGTTATTTCGCAGTTCTCGATAACATCCTTCTATATCTGTCAGGGTTAAATCCAACGCTGGAATATCGAATTTACCTGCTGCTTTATTCACCACAAAAAATCCTTCATTGCCTCGTTCCATCAACAAGACAGTCGAGCTGTCAACGGCAGCCAAAACATTTTCTTTGACGTTGCCACCTGCTTTAAGGCGCTGGCGCATAATTTGACGGAACTTGACACCAGTTTTGATGTATGGCGCATCAGCATTATCCCAGTTGAGTATTAAAGGAGTACCGCTTTCTCTAGCTAGTACGTAAGCTGTCGCCAGGTAGGAGTCAGAAGGATCGTCGTAGGGGTTAATCGCACTAGAATTAATTTCTCGAATTGTATCGTGGTTTCTGCCAAAAGTGACGCTACGCGAATCATCTACGGCGATAGGAATTCGTAGCGATCGCAAATCTCCACCAAAGGTAAATGCTGCTTTCATGGAATTGTAGAGAACAAAATCTGTTACGGCAGCAATCCACTTGTAATTGTCTGCACGGGTATCGCTATCTGTAATTACCTCCAGATAATTCCAGATCTTGCCTTTACTTTCGCGATTAATATAATCGACATACTCTTTGACAACATTTGCTGGCATGTGCTTGGCAGCATCAAACCGAAATCCATCAATTCCCAGGTTGAGTAGTTTCTTTAAATGCGCTTTTTGAATCTTTTTAACAGTGGCAGTATATTTTAGATCTGGAAGTCCCCCCAGCCAACAATGTAGTTCTGAATTTCTGTTGCCATCGTTATAGTTGATGTCACAGGGTTTCTTGCCAGGATTGCCTGGAGCGGAATGAAAATCATCTTTAGTTAAACCTGGAAATTTAGACAAGTTTTCAAAATCATCGCCACCACTTAAGTTAGCCATGTGGTTGAACACAACGTCAGCAATGACTTTAATTTGACATTTATGAGCTTGAGCGATTAGCTGTCGTAAATCTGCTTGGGAACCTTTGCCTTCAATAACACCGTAATCTACGGGTTGATATCGCGCCCACCATTCTTGGCTAGAATTAGATTTTTGTGCTGGAGCAATTTGGATGTGAGAGTATCCTCGATCAGCGAGTTGGCAGACAAATTTTTTGACATCATTATAGTTTTGATGAAAAGCATGAAAAATCGCAACTGGCTGTTCTGCTACTTGCGCTGAACCAGGCAAGTTAAAAGCTATGACCAGAGAAATCGCCAAGACAAAGGCAAACTTCCTGAAATGCATAGATTTCTCGAAAGCTGAATGCAGATGGATTAAAAGCAATTTATTTACTGGGATAGTCGAGATTTTCAGTTAGTTTTTAGATATTTACTATTCTTTTTAAGAAAATCCTGTTGTAGAAAAAACTAATGTGCCAACTTGCAGGCAGCATAGTTGAGGCAAATTTTAATTTCCACAGGTCAAAATCCCTGACTTAGTGCCGTCGGCTTTCGCTTGCACCTCCACCTTGGGTTGCTGTCCTGGGTAGCAGCGGACTAACACTTTATCACTACTACGGGTCAAGTACAAAACGTAAACGGCTTGACCGTTTAACTTAGCTGGGACGAGTTGTGGCGGGGCAGGTGCAGTGGCGATCGCGGGCGCTAAGCTGGCAATGCCAAGAAATACAATTATTGCTCCTGCGATCGATCCCGAACAACGGCTGATAGATTGCAACATCGGTCTAATACCTTGAGTAACAGTTTTGACTAGAGCCTTTTCATTCACTCTTTCGCTCTAAAAGATAGTAATTTACCCAGAAGTATACGATGCAAAATTAGTGAGCGATCGTATTCTTCATTAACAAACTTGGTGAAGAAAAGATCGTCAACTTGCGCGATCGCTCTCGATAGCTTGCTACAATGTGACCACATAGTGACCACTTCTGAGGAGTCAAAATGAAAAGCGTAGGCATACGCGAGTTTAGGGACAAAGCTTCTCACTATCTAGCAAGTGATGAAGCGATCGCGGTGAAACGTCACGGCAAGATCGTCGGGTTTTATCTTCCAGTTAGGGAATCAGAAGAAGGGGAAGTTCAAGCAGCATTGATGCGACTTTCTCGAACGGTGGAAACGGCATTAGCCCAAAGTGGCTGGGATGAAGAAAAACTCAGTCAGGCTTTAGATTTGTCTCAACCAGAATAGTATGCGCTTAGTTGTTGATGCGAATATTCTAGTGGCTGAGCTAATCCGCAAACGAGGACGAGAATTAATCGTTCATCCAGAGCTAGAACTATACATGGCACAGATGGTTTGGGAAGAGACTTGTCACGAGTTGGATAAGCGGGTGGAGAGGATGGTACAAAAGGGAGTGTTTTCCCAGGAGATCGGGCAAAATCTATTAACTGAGGCGATCGCTTTAGCTGAAATCAAAGTAGCCGTAGTGCCTCATGAAGTCTACGCCTCATACGAAACCGTAGCAAGACTTCGTATTCCTCGCGATCCCAACGATTGGTTTACCGTAGCTCTGGCTTTGGTTTTGTCAGCAGGAATTTGGACGAACGACGGAGACTTTTTAGGGTGCGGTCTACCTACCTGGACTACAGAAACGCTAATTTCACACTTATCTTCCTTGTAGGAGAGCGGTTGGTAGTTGTACGTGAAAGATCGACAGCGTTACACTATTTCTGGCACAGCGGTTAGTTGGCTTGAGCCAGTGACACAAAGCGATCGCCATGCTAGATCGTGCTTTAGATCTAGCTGGATGCAACAATCAAAGGTGTGATGAGGTAAAGATAGAACACCCACACACCCAAGTCTTATTGCTCATCCACCCATAGCCGTAGTTCTGCTATGTAAATGTATAATTAAATACATTGTTAGGGAAAGGAAGAACATTGGTGCAGAATAGAGAAACAAATCAATTGAGATTAATAGAACACTCAATCAACTTACACATAGATCGATTACCCTATGTCGGGTTTCTAAAGAAAGAATGGCTGCCAGAATCAGCAGGTATCTATTTTGTCATGGATGGAGATAGGAAAATCTGGTACGTTGGTAAAGCACAGAACTTGAAAGCAAGGTGGAAAGGACATCATAGAGCCGACCAACTTCAAAAAATCCACAAGAAAAATCCTCTTAAAATCTTCTGGCATAGCTGCGAGCGTGATGAAACTATTCTTTCCCAGCTAGAAACATTCTGTATTGAAAAATATTACCCTGTTCTAAATCAAACTAAGGTAGAGATAAAAAGAATTACTCCAGCTGAAATCGAATTAAGAAATGTTTTAGCTAAAATTAGTCGGTACGTAATTTTAATTGGTTACGAAGAATACAGTCGAGAATTTGAACTACCTACTGTATTTCTAAAATATGACTGGACTTATAGAAATCCAGCTAGAACCTTGAGGAGTATATTTGATGCTGTTAATAAAAGGGGGAATCTTCGATGGAGTTATTATCGAAGAGTAAAAACCACACCAATATGGAAAACTAAGTGTAATGGAGTAGCTATAGTAGTTTGTTCTGATATGGGTACAAACCAGTTCATTCAACAAGGAGAAGAAGCAACTTTAGTTGGAGTGAAGTTAATAAATATATCAGCTAATGACTTTCAAAAATATATAACTGAAACAGACTGGTCGCAGTCATATCATCCTACTATACAAAGGTACACCAAAGACCCCATACCTTTATTGTGGTCAAAAGATTTAGAGATTAATCAACCAGATGTAGAAGCGTTGAAGGAGCTAAATCAGCGAAGAACAGCAAGTAGAGAATATAGACCAAGGGGTAGAAGGGTTAAAGTTGTCTGCAATGCTATAGGTTGGAATGTTGAGTGTGTCATACAAGCATATCAGGAAGCAATTGATTGGTTTGGAGGCTATGAAGCTTTAGGATTGCGACAGGCTTACAGCTATTCATTTTCAATTAAAGGCTGGAGAGCGCCCAGAGTCACTGTCAGGATACCAGAAGTTAATGATGGCACTACAACTTATAGATCCATATCTGCGCCAATAAGTGCTTCTACTAAAGAAGAGTTGCTCCAGCGTTTTGAGAAGATAAAACAACTTAGCTCCTTGCATCAAAAAGCAAAACTAGAAATATAAACATCCCTGAAATCTTACAACGATCGAGTACTTTTTAGTAAGGGAATATGTCATCTGAGTTATCAACTTTGTTGCTACGTTAGTTCTACTTTTGGTTAGCAATTACTCATGCTATGGCATTTTGATAGAACGCTTGCATTTGGGCAAACCATTGCTGGCGTGATTCAGCCCAGGTATAAAACATATGTCCCCCTGGATAATGTTTCAACGTCAGATTGCTACGAATTTCAGAATTGAGTTTCATCTGACTGACTAGATGGTTGGAGGCAAAATAAGGCGTAACCAAGTCAAATATTCCATGCGAGATCGACACCTGCATGTATGGGTTGAGCGTCATTCCCACCCGTAGGTCATCCACCGATCCTTGAAACCCTTGTTTCCAATCACCTTTAAAATCAAATTGCCAAGCTTTGAGCGTTTCTAAATTCAGCAGACGGTAGGTTAAATCAGTTTCAACGCCTAAAGTCTGTCGCAAATGACTGTTAATTGCTCCGGTAAACAGTCGATCTAAGCCATCTAGTGTTGGGTCAGTGCCTTCGTAGGTCATGCGATCGGGAAACGGATCGATCGCCGTAATTGAAGCATCGTACAACCCGACGATCCGAGTGCGATCGCGCAGCAGCTCCCTGGCAAAGACTTCGATTCTCATTCGTCCCCCAAGTCGTTCGACAACCGATAGCGGTAGTCCAATTAATCCAGCCAACTGCTGATAAATCGCCTGACGTTCATCTTCAGGAAATGCCTCTCCCATTGCTAGCATTGGGATTAAGCTTTGACGAGCAAATTGTTCGGCAGCAGCCATATGAGCTGGTAAATCTCCTCTTTGCCCTACCCATTGAGCGCGATCGTGATGCGCGGCTGCGGCTGCTAGTGAAGGTAATACAGTAGCCCAAGTCGTGAGGTTGTAATCGTTTGCTTCTAATAAGCTAAACTCTAAAGCTGGAGAGATTAAAATCGCACCAGAAAGACCAACGCCAAATTCTTGTTGCAGCTGGCGAGCTAACTTAGCGACGCGAAAACCGCCATAACTCTCACCCGCGATGAAGATAGGAGACAGCCAGCGGTGGTGGTGCGACAGAAACCGCACGATAAACTCGCCAATTGCCTTCAAGTCTCGCTCGACTCCCCAAAATTGAGTTTCCTTAGATGAGTTTTGCTCGTTGGAATTGGATTTCTCGCTCTTGTTCTCTGAAGTTTCTTTTTCTGGTGGCAAAGCGCGGCTGAAGCCCGTACCAATGGGATCGATAAAGACTAAATCTGTAAAGCTTAACCAACTTTCGGTATTTTCTACTACTCGCACGGGTGGCTTTGGCAGATCGCCGCGATCGCCAAAGTCAAGTCGTTTGGGACCTAGCGCCCCCATGTGCAAATAAGCAGAAGCAGCTCCAGGTCCACCGTTAAAAACAAAAGTCAGCGGTCGTGGCGAGGCGGCATTGGTCTTGACGAGATACGCCACATGAAACATTTCGGCAATCGGCTTTTCTCGCTCGAATAATGTTTGCCATTGAGCCAAGGCAGTGTAGCTAATCTGTTGCGATGGCAACGATAGTGTCTGCTCGGTCTGACTGGATTGACGATTCACTGATAGGTTAGATGTATCGGACATAGGAGGGGCGATCGGACTGCACACATCACATGGTAGGCGATTGAGCGATCGCGAGTGAAAGATTTATTGAAGAAGCCAGAACTCGCTGGCATGAACAGTTGTACAGTTGAGGAGATACCGCTCGCTTGTATCTAGCTATGAGAGCTGTCAGAAGATTAGATTTAGGGGTTATTCTACTTGCTAGTTGGGGAATATTTGGGTTGCCTTGCGCCCAAGCAGTTAAGCTCAGAGACGGTACTGTTCAATTTGTACAACCGCCCCAACTAGTTAAAGCAAGAGTCACAGATATCAGCCCTGGAGTACCAGCCAGCTACTACTTCACGATTAACTTGCCTTCCTCGGCTGGAGAGCCATTGCAGCGAGTGATATTGACTCAACAGCAAGGGAAAGAAAATTTAGCATTTAACTTAAAACGTATTCGTGCAGAAACAGAAGTCGAACAAGAGTTAACTTTAGCAGATGTGACGAGCAATCGCGAACAAAAAACTGTCTCAATTGCCTTCAATCCTCCCATCCCTCCAGGGCAAACAGTCAATATAAGGTTGCGTTCTGTAAAAAATCCCTCCTTTGGTGGTGTCTACCTATTTAGAGTTACCGCATATCCAGATGGAGAGAAGGTGCGCAGTCAATTTCTTGGCTTTGGTCGGTTTCAGTTTACTAGTCCTGGCGGAGCATTTTGAGCGATCGCCGCGTAATTTATTCTCAAACTGGCTTTAGTTGTTGACTTACCATCATAACCAAATTATCTAGCTCAAGCTGCATCTAGGTACAAACCCTTTTGTAGCAAGCATCTACGTAGTTGCGATCGCGAATGGCAGCACGACCGTAACGCTCAAACATAACTGGCGCACAGACACGAGTATGAATCTCAACGAGGAACGGGAAATTGGGAATTGTACTAATCCCTATACCTCAAAGTAGCTCTAGGTAAAGGGAAATTACGCCTGTATTAACCATCAAGTGACAAGGGAAAACCCCAGCCCTGTAACTGTTGAATGCAAGAGTAAAGAGCAGCTAGCACGATTAGAGTTTCATCAGCGTCAATTGTGTTGATGCGCTGCATTAGCTGCCAGCAAAGGATCTATTTATCAAGTTTTTAACCTATATTTTTTAAAAAATACTAGTTTCCTTGCCAATTAAGCGATCGCCATGTCAAGTTGAGAATTCATCTATATTTTTACTAGCAGAGTCAGATACTATGAGGGAGCGAATTGTCTTAAATTTGCCCTTGAATACTAACTGAACTGGATTGGAATAGGGCGGCATTAATTTGTAAGACACCAAACAATTTATTAACCGAAAACATCTTTAGCTAGCAATATTTGCCATAGCAACTGCTGGCAAACAAAGATGACGATAGAACTCTTTTTGTTACGTTCTTACTAAGAACTAGGAACAAAAGATGTAGCCCCTAGCTCTTAATACTTAAGCTGTTGTCATTTAGCAGGGGAAAAATTTCATATGGTTAGCCGCTTTTCAGGAATCGCGATCGCTTTTGTTATGACCAGCTTTACTATGGTGGGTACGGTTCTCGTTGTCCCTACTCAAGCCTCAGCACAGCAGGTTGTAACTTGTGAAAGTAACAATCGCGAGCGCAATACTTGCCGAATCAATACCAGAGGAGATGTGAGACTCATCAGGCGATTATCTAATGCTAGTTGTGACGGAAATTGGGGCTACAACAGGAATCGGATTTGGGTGAGGAATGGTTGCCGAGCTAGGTTCTTAGTAGATAATCGTAGAGATCGAAGATACAACAGACGCGATCGCAATGACAGATATGACTGGGACGGTAGATATGACAGACGTAACAGGGATGACAGATACGACAGACGTAACAGGGATGGTAGATACCGCTAGTTCCTTAGCTATTGCTTTACCAACCAATAGGAGTGGGAGCAATCGGTGCGATATTAGAATCGTAACCGCCTACCTGATTGGTACGCAGCACCCATACTGATGCTCCTTGCTCGATAAACAGCTTGGTAACAGTTTCACTAGCAAGACGAGGTAGCATCGTGCGCCAACTACCTAGCCCGATTAGAAGCCCGCTCAAAGCATCCTCTTCTGGACTAATACCTAGAGTATTCTCGTTGTTGTGCCAATCGGCACGGGCAGTTCCAAATGGCAGTAGTTTACGCCTAATGTATTTCCCTAACTTCATCAATCGATCGAAACGTTGCGCTTGCTCTGGATTCTGCGCCAGCCAGTCTTGCATCTCAGAATCAAAGGTAACGGCGATCGAGATCTTTTTGAGTGCGGCATAGAGTGCTTGGTTAGAATCTTGGGAGCAGCTATGAGCAGGTCCAACATAAGTTCCTCCAGTACCGTCCCCAATTCGGTAACGTGCCATCATCACCTCTAACTGCTCGATCGAGATATCTAAAGCAGACCGCTTCATCTCCTGAAATTCATACTCTTTGGTAAAGGCATCTAATTTAATGAGGATGTCTGCAACCGGACGAGTACCCAGCCAACCAAAAGAGCGATCGCCCATGTAACGATTCCAAGCCAACGTCCCTGCAATCAGCCCATCAGTGTTGTGGGTGTAAACCTGGCAGTATTTGATGTCAAACTGTAACTCGTCAGCCAGTGGTTCCCGCACCACTTGCGCTACCCCATAAGCAAAATGACCGAAGAATATCGGCGTTTGGGCAGCTTTTTCTCGCTGGGAACCGCCAATCCCACCGTAGACATGCACGAGTAAGGCGCGATCGCCTTCTTGCCATTGGGCGATCGCCTGCTCATTTTTTCCCTCTTGAGGAAACAACAGCACCGAGCTAGTTTTACTTTTTTGTGCCACCGCATTTCGCCATGTTTCTTTCTGGATATAGTTCAGTGCTGCGTTTTTACCAAAAACTACCCGATCGGGCTGTAGGCGCAAGAGGGCGCGGGGGGCTAGAGACTGCACCACAAACATTCCAGCGCTATCTTTTGCTCCATAGATGTACCAGCCGCTTGAATTAAGTGGAGATTTTTCGATGTCTCGACTGGTAGAAGGAAAAATACCTTCTCGATCTGCCATTACCTGGGGCAGACAAACGATCTCCTCAACTCCATCAAAGCAGCCAGAAGTACGATTAAAGTGAACTACGCGAAAGCGATCGCTATTCTCTAGAGGCGACAAAAATTTCACCAATCCATAAAAGCGTCCGGTAATTTGCACTGGTTCGCGCCAGATAATTATAGTTGGGCGATCGTCTCCTGCATTTGTACGTACCTCCACGCGATCGCGCAGCATCACGATAACATCGTCATGCGGTCGCGCTCCAGCTAATGACTCTAACGGATCGACTTGTTGCCAGCGATCGAGACGATTCGGATGAATAATTCCCTGACGAAGACTGTAGCGAGCCTCATCGCTGAAGTGAAGGTCTTTGGTAACGGTTCGGACATACGCTTGTACTTTTGGATCGTCACTCCAGCGCAGATTTACGATCTGACCTACCAAATGTTGATGAGCGGGATCGGTATGATGAACTTCAAACAAAACTCCTTTAACAAAGCGACGCTGCTCGAAAGCAGGCAGAATTAAACGTCCCATCCAGCAGGCAACTGGGCGATACAGTTGAGGATCGACCGAGCGATCTAAGGGGTAGTAACTGGGTTGATTAAACGCTGCTTGCTGATAAAGCTCGTAGTTGCTGGTTTTATTGCGGCTGGTTGTCTGAGCTAGCGGTGACTTTCCTTGAAGAATTCCCGCCACTAGATCCACTGTTTGCTGTAAATAGCTGCGATCGTCTGGCAGAAATTTATTTGGGTCGAGCGGTCCCCCAGCACCGTTATGACCAACTGGACCGAGAGAAGTCATACTGATTTTTCCCCGCCGCTTCGCCCGATTCCAATAGGATAAAAAGAACAGTTGCCAACGCTTGGGAAAGAAGATCGGACCTGCGCGTTCGACCAGATCTTGGTCACCAACTAAATGGTGCAGGTGTTCCAGTTTCAAAACATTGTTATTACCGCTGATGACCCCTGCGATGGAAATGACATCAATCGGTGCAGCCAACGCCTGTTTGAGATAGGTTACCGCTCCCATTGCTATTTGTCCACCACCGCTATAACCGATCAGCGTAATTGGTATCTTGCTACCAGGCTCGTAACCGTGACCGAGCAGACTATTATAGATGACTTGGGCTGTCCCTTGGTTGTAGATCGGACCGTAGCGCCCGTCGGCAGAAACAGCAACAACGGTGAGGTTGCGAAGTAAAATCGCCACTAGCAGCAAAGCACCAATGATGCCCCCAGATTTAGATGCTTGCAGGCGATCGGCTAAGCGCCAAAGAAATGAAAGCATCCGCCCTTGCGTCAAGGGGCGGTTGATAACAGAATACGGCATCAAGCCTTTGATAATTAAGATGTCGTCTGGTAAGACAGCCGCCAATTCATTGAGAAATACATCTACCTCTGGGAGGTACTGAAAATTTGTCTGAGCAATGCCATCCAGGTAGACTGCATAGCGGACGATCTTTGTTTTAGTCGGAATCGGTTCTACTAATGTCCCTGGCGCAACAGTGGTATCCAGGCGATCGCCGTACCAACCAGCCCACCAGCCTAGTGCTTCCAAAGGAGACAGCAAGCCTGCAAAGATAAAAGCGACGAACCCAATCCCTACTAGATCGATCGCCAATTGCCACATCGTACCTAAAGCTTTATATGCCCTCAACAACAACGTGCTTGAAGCAGAGGAGAAAAAGGCAACACCCAGTAGGACAATTAACCCAATTCCCACTAAGTCTTCATGAACTGCGTTCACCACCAAGAATGAAAATGTGGTACATTGCCTCGTAAGGCTGACTGAGAGGTTGCGCTTATCTGGTGCCAAGAGCCTGCCACTAAGTCTAACCCGGATACCTACAGGCACCGCCAACTGTCGCTCCGATTAAGGAAGCACGCGAGTCAGACTCTGACACACGAGGTATCCCTATCAGCCTTGACGGTTAGTAGTAGGGAGAACACAAACAATGCAAGTCGTTCACCCCCATTGTGCCGGATTAGATGTGCATAAGAAAACAGTGGTAGCTTGTGCGATTACACCTAATCACAAAGGAGGCTGGCACAAAGAAGTTGAAACCTTTAGTACCATGACTTGTGACTTACTGCGGTTATCGGACTGGTTAACGCAGCGTAGTTGTAGTCATGTAGCAATGGAGAGCACAGGTGAGTATTGGCGACCTGTGTTTAACATTTTGGAAGCAAACTTCGAGGTGATACTGGTCAATGCTGCTCACATCAAGAATGTACCAGGGCGCAAAACAGATATCAAGGATGCACAGTGGATTGCTGAGCTGCTACAGCATGGACTTGTGCGTGCCAGTTTTATTCCCTCAGTAGAGCAGCGAGACTTGCGAGATTTAGTGCGTCATCGTGCCAACTTTATTCGTGAGCGAGTCAATTTGGGAAACCGATTGCAGAAGGTATTGGAGGCAGCCAACATCAAGCTTGGTTGTGTGGCTTCCGATGTCATGGGTACATCAGGACGTGCAATGCTCAAGGCAATCGTGGGCGGAGAAGCGAACCCAGAGGTGATGGCAGAGCTTGCTATTGGGCGGCTACGAAATAAGCAAGAACAGTTAAAGCAAGCTCTAGAAGGACGAGTGCGCTCGCATCATCGCTTCATTCTGGCAGAACTGCTATGTCACATTGATGGTATTGATGAGACGATTGAGCGCTTTAATCAAGAGATTGAAGCATTCTGTCGCCCGTTTGAGGCGGCGGTACAACTACTAGATACCATTCCTGGAGTGGCAAGGCAGACTGCTGAAATCATTGTCTCAGAAATCGGCATTGACATGAATCGCTTCCCCACTGCCAATCATCTAGCTGCTTGGGCAGGACTTGCTCCAGGGAATTATGAGAGTGCGGGAAAGCGGCTTTCTAGTAAAACGCGGCGCGGCAACCGAGTGCTGCGCGCAGCATTGGTACAAGCAGCTCATGCTTTGACCCAGACCAAAACCTACCTTGCAGCCCAGTTTCGACGTTTAACCCCACGACGTGGCAGGAAACGAGCAGCAGTGGCAGTTGCTCATTCCATTCTGGTGATTGCCTACCATTTGATCGAACGCAATGAGCCTTATCGAGATTTGGGAGCGAATTACTTTGACCAGCAGCGTCCAGAGGCAGCAACCAAATCTTTGGTGAAGCGATTGGAAAGACTGGGCTACCAAGTCTCACTTCAACCCCAAGCAACTGTAACAGCAGGTTAACTGTGGGGTGTATTTTCGAGTCAGATAACGATCTTCTGCCTTCGTTTACTCATGCTCATTCTCCTTTAGCGCCGCGACTGCCGATTGGTGGAATTGTTCTCACAGACTTGCTGCCACCGAGTTTCCACAATTTGCTCTAACTTTTTGAGATCGGTGACTAACTTGACTCCTGCCCCTATATTTGCTAGCCAACGACCGACAGCTGCCACTGGACGACCGATAGTACGCTGTAACACCTGAAACACGACCCAGCCTAATGCACTACACCAAAATGCTTGCCAAAAGCCGATTCCTAACGCTACTGGCAAACCAGTCAGAAACGCGCTGAAGCTCCAGACTGAGAGCAAGACGGAGATTGGTACGCCTAAATAGGGCAAGGCAACAAAAAAGCTCAGCATCAGAGGTGCATAGGCTAGTCCTAGAGTTCGCGCTACTGCTAAATAAGAAGCATTCTCCCAAAACAAAAGATGACTTGCTATCCAGGTGCTAAGCGTCCAGAAGATGAAGCTAAACGCAAATAAAATTGATGCAATTAGCAAGCTGAGAACGAAGCGAAATGGCTTAACTCGGTTGATGAATAAGACAATAGCCTGACCGATCGCTTGGGAAAAGCCAGCCAGTATGACGATGTATAGAGCTGTTCTCGTACCCCAAGGAAGCGTTTGAATCAGTTCAAATGCCCCAGGATTGAAGGTAATTGTCCCTAATATCAGCTCCCAAAATCGCTCGAATGCCGTTTCAGCCATGTTGACTCAAGTTGATAATTTGACGCAGTTATATACTTAGGAAAACAAATTCTTTTTTAAATGCACAATTGATAATATTGCCTATAAATCAGGCATGTAATAGAAGCAACTGAAATAACGCTACCCCTTGCTGCCACTGTTGCCAAAATGAAGCGATCGCGCTTAACGATGCTCGATCCCAAGGTATAAACGTTAACAGTTTTCAAATAAAAATGGCAACGAGCGTACCCAAAACAGGTAAATTAATTCCAAGCGCGTCTGGAGTTGTATCCGTAAATTGTCAAGTCTATGCGTTTGACAAGAGTTCCCAGATTGCTTCAAGGAAAGCTCCGAGGATGCTTACTAACGTTGTTTTGCGAAGATTACTTCCTAGTAAATATGATGTAAAGCTCTAGTAATTGCACTAGCAGCTAAACTCAAAATCGATCTAGCAACAATATTCATCGCTCTAACTGTTTTTATAAATTTTATTAATAGTATATTGTATTAATTAAAACATTTATTTTGCTCCTCCATACGGAGGAAAAATGAGAGCCTCAAGAAGTATGTGCTTGATGGTAATGGTTTGCCAGATTAATTTTGCTAGGAAGAGAGATTGAGGGCAGACTGGCTCTAAAGTATAATTCACATCTGATGCTTAAACGATCGCGATTCTAAAGAGCCAACACCAGTTGTAGCTGAGGCGGATGATTCTTAACATCATCTGGCAGTGGAGCGGGACAATCCTGCACGGCTCTCGCAATAGCGCGAATAGGTGCAGCATTAACTACGCTCACGCTTCGCTAACGCACTGCTCCCCTGGCTGCGGTTTCCACTCACAATCCGTCCGCAATTGCCAAGCTAACTCTCCGATGACATCCTCCAGCCGTTGCTTATGGTTGGAGCTAGCATCGAAACTGATTTTCTCCCCCGTTCGTAGATAAATCAAACTCAACTTCCGCAAGCTTTGACGATACCTCTGCTCTAGAGCCAAGTAATAAAGACCGATTTGCAAGTCGATTTCATCTTCTGAGGGTGGCTTGACTTCCTTGGTGGATTTGTAGTCAATCAGCTCTAATCCGTCGCCCAGGTAGTCGAGGCGGTCGTAACGTCCCGCGATTGCAAACTCAAGATTCGCCACCTGTAAGCTTGCCTGAATTTTCCCCTCTACCGCTAGAGGTTGATGAATTGCAACTTCAGAGGCAATGAAATTTTGGTAGTAGGTGTGGAGCATCTGCTTGCCTTCCTCCACTTGGGTAGGACTGAGATTGTTGCAATGCTGCTCCCAATGCTGCCGAGCCAAAGAACGCATTGTTTTTCAGTCCTAACTCGTACCTGAACTGATATGCCTGCGGACAGCGATGGTAGGTTTGCAACTTGGTGGCTGAAATTTGGTAAGCCATAAGCTGGAGGTATGAAAAGCAGCTTTTGGGTCATCTTACATTGTTTTCTGCTGCCATTGAAATTATCAGACAGCAAAACCCAAGGCTAAAGGGTTAAGCAGTGCCGAGTTTTGGAGATATTTTAGCAGTAGCGATCGTGGTGAGCGATCGCCATCATCAGCAGATGAAGGTCGAGCGGCGATCGATTACCAGGTTTGATTAATTAATGTTTAGTGTCAGTCATCTGACTTAAGGCGCGGTATAAAGAACGCAGCAGAATAAATAGTTATGTTGGGTTAACACGTAATTGCAGGAGAGCAGAAGATGTCTAATTCAAGTATTGCAAAAGGTAGCTGTTTATGCGGAGCGGTAAGCCTTTCTACAACCAGCATCGATCGTCATATAGCAGCGTGTCATTGTAGTATGTGTCGTAAATGGGGTGGAGGAGCTTTGTTAGCAGTTGAGTGTGGCAGCGATGTCAGCTTTAAGGGTGAAGAAAATATCGGAATTTATCAATCTTCAGAATGGGCGGAACGTGGGTTTTGTAAACAGTGCGGTAGCCATTTATTTTACAGATTGAAACAGAATAACCAATACTATCTACCAGCTGGAATTTTTGATAATGATGAAGGACTTATGTTCGAGCATCAGGTTTTTATCGACGAAAAACCAGCTTATTACTCCTTTGCCAATGAAACTAAGAACATGACAGGGGCAGAGTTATTTGCACAGTTTGCACCTCCATCGTCCCAGTCATAACTTTGGTTCAAAAAGCTGCAATGAATCTACGCTATCTCTCGTGAGTAGTTAATTACAAGTTTTCGATCGTTGTTTTGAAGTGTCAGTTATTTAACTGGGTCGGTATTGCACCGATATGGCTGTAAAAACCTGCAAGATGACTTGGAAAGGCTGATGTTTCATTGCCACTGGATCTTTTCTACCACCAGTACAGCAAATTATTAAATCTATGGACGGTAAGGCTTGACAAACCATCTTGCCGAAAAAAATACGGCTGTAGGCTCAATGTCACAAAGCCTCATGGCGCTCTTCCAAAACAAGAAACAAATCGTTCGCTGCCAAGTCCACTAATCAGTAGGCGTTCTTTGCGATCGCTCAACAATTGCTGCGTCCAATCTGTGAAGCCACCATCTACCAGAAAATACTCAGTCCCAGCGCCATCTCGAGCATAAATCCCAAATCTCACGCCAGTGTAATACCCACGTTCTTGCTGTTGCACTGGCGTGTAACTCCACTCAACTGCGGCATATTTTTGAGCAAGTTTATCCAATACTTCAGCTTTCAAGACTTCATGCCGGATGTCATCAAAAACTGTTAGTTGAATTCGGATTGCTTTCAACCCAAAGCCCGATTGTCGAACAAATTGCAACAGGCGCAGGTAGAATTCTAGATGTTCGGTCAGTGCTGCGATTTCAAAACGGTAAGAGCCGCGATCTCTTCCTGCTGTAACCAAACTAAAGATCCGAAAATGTGGAAATGTGCCTGGTCGATTCGGTGCTTGGGGACGCAACAATCGATGACTGGCACAAAGCTTTGTGTCTGCTTCTTTTCGGTGTTCTCTGGCTCGTCGCCGTCGCGCACACTCTAACGCCAGCACGTTCGTGGAATCCGAGCAGACCTCACTATTACGAATCGTGGTGACGGTTTGGTTTTGATCGAGGGGAGCGACGATCGAGTTTGTACCAAGCGGACATACGGGAGACAGTTCCAGCACCTCAAACGAGGGTGGCAACACTGAGTAAGCTATGCGGTCGAATTCTAGCAGTTGTTTGGGGCTAGTGGCAGCTGGCTGCACCAAGCGATTTCGTTCGTATTGCTGTAGTAAATGTTGAGGCATTAAGCATTGCGATCGCACTCGGTAGACTCCCAGCAATAGAGATTGTAAATCTGACTGACTTAAGCGTTGGGTGAGGACTTCTAACAAGTCGGGGACTTGCGCCTGGCTTAGGATGCGTTTGATGAGTTTCTCATTCATCATCTCTATCTACCGCGCTGTTTACTCTTGAGTAGATTCGTCCATTCTAGATTTGTGTGACGCAAATTGGCATTGGGTTTGTTAAGCGTTATGACGCTCGTTCTCGATCGATGCTTGCAGAGGATTCAGAAATTCCCTCAGTTCATCCCATTGCGACTCCAGTGCTTGGCGGGCAGATGTTTTAGCGACGATTTCCAATCTAATTCCGTCTGGGTCTTCAAAGAATATGGCGTAGTACTGGGGGTGATATTCGGGATATCGTTTACGTATGCGCGGCGAGCATTGCTGACTATGAGGGCTGCACTTCGCGCAGCCGATACTCTAAAAATCGGCGTTCGCTGTCATTGGTGACCAGTGTTAGCGCCCGCGTGTAGCTGTGGGCAGCTGACTCTAAGGCTCCCACACGTCGCAGCAGATCGGCACGGGTGGCGTGGAACAGGTGATAGTCGTCGAGTTGGGTGGCAAGCGCATCGACCAGTCCGAGCGCCGCTGAAGCTCCATCTACCATTGCGATTGCCACTGCCCGATTCAGCGACACGATTGGTGAAGGCTGCAATCGTTGGAGTAGGTCGTAGAGTCGCACGATCTGCGCCCAGTCTGTTTCTTCGGCTCGTGCCGCTTGACAGTGGAGTGCCGCGATCGCCGCTTGCAACGCAAAAACACCCGTGCCGCCGCGCAATGCCTCTTCCACCAGTGGCAACGCCTGGGCAATCTGTTGCTGGTTCCAGCGTTGACGGTTCTGATCTTCGAGCAGCACCAGATCGCCTGCCTCGTCCAACCGAGCATCGCGCCGCGAGTCGTGCAGCAACATCAGCGCCACCAGTGCCGTGACTTCTGAGGGTGGTTGCGGTGACATTAACTTCCGCACCAGTTGCCCTAACCGAATTGCTTCCGCGCACAGGTCAGCCCTTACCATTACCTCGCCTTTGGTTGCCGCATAGCCTTCATTAAAAATCAGATAAATCGTCGTCAGCACCGCATCTACCCTTGGGGATAGATCGCCGATGTCTGGCACTTTGTAGGGAATCCCTGCATCTCGAATCTTGCGCTTGGCACGCACGAGCCGTTGTGCCATCGTTGCTGTGGGTACGAGAAACGCGCGGGCAATTTCGTCTGTTTCCAGTCCACCCAACATTCGCAGCGTCAGAGCCACTTGAGCTTCGATCGCCAGTGCTGGGTGGCAGCAGGTGAAGATCAGTCTTAGTCGATCGTCTGGAATTTCTTCACTGTCGTAGGTCGGTTCCTCACTGGTGGGAATTAACCCAGAGGCGGCGTACCATTCCAGTTTTTCCGTCAGCCGCGTCCGGCGGCGGAGGCGATCGATCGCTTTATATCGAGCGGTTCGGATAATCCAGGCACGAGGGAGATCGGGAACGCCGCTGGAGTGCCACTGATTCACGGCAGCCGCAAAAGCCTCTTGCGCTGCTTCTTCAGCTATGTCGAAATCACCAACCAGCCGGATCAACGTAGCGACGATTCGCCCCCACTCCGCCCGATAAACGGAGGCGATCGCTTGAGTTACATCTGCTGACTTTGCGTTTGGAGTCATATCCGATCCAAAAAATTTTTGCGCTAGGTGTCGATTTGAGCGATCGCCGTTCGACTAACCGATCAAGGGAAAAACGCAGGCAGATCGCGATTCGGATCTGATGATAAAAAATTTTTGCGCTAGGTGTCGATTTGAGCTAGTACCGTTCGACTGAATTAATAGAAGAACAATTCGTTGAGTTCAACATTCCGTACAGGGTGAATTGCGAAAAAGAAGCCCTAAATCCTAGTTGGACAGCACAGCACACAATGGAGCAAACGAAAGGAGCTGCTGAATGACCGATCTGATTCTCACCACGTTCGATTGGGTTCCCGAAACGCCACGAGGCTATGTGCGTGACATCCGTGTGCGTTGGGCACTGGAAGAGGCTGGGTTACCCTATCGCGTCAATAGCGTGCCATTCCGCGATCGCGGGACCGAGCATTTTTCGCACCAACCCTTCGGCCAAGTGCCGTGGTTGACTGATGGAGACATCTCTATCTTCGAGAGTGGTGCAATCCTGCTTCATCTTGGTAATCGTAGTGAAGTCCTGATGCCCGCCGATCCGAGTGGTCGCAGCGAAGTTATACAATGGCTGTTTGCGGCGCTTGCTTCGGTCGAGGCGGCCAGCCAGCCTTGGTCTTTCTTCAAGTTTTCCGGTGACGCCGACGAAACGCCGATGCGGAAGTTTTTTGACGACTTCCTGATGAAGTCGCGGTTGCCGCATATGGAGACGGTGTTGGCAGGACGCGAATGGTTGGCTGGAACCTTTTCCGTCGCCGACATTCTCATGGCAGATGTGCTGCGCCTTGTCGATCGGTTCGACGGGCTGGCGGCATATCCCACCTGTCGTGACTATGTTGCGCGCGCCACGGCACGCCCGTCGTTTGTGAAGGCATACGCAGACCAGATGGCGCATTTTGCAGCAGCTGAGCAAGAGCAGTTGAATCAGTCCGGTTTAACTGATTCACCAAGGTCAACCAAGGAGTTTAGTCTATGAAATATATGCTGCTGATTTACCTGGAAGAAAATGCTCTCAGTGAGGCTGAGCGAGAGCAATGCTATGCAGACTCCGCTCAACTCGCCCAGCAATTGCATTCCAAGGGACAGTATCTTGCAACCGCTCCGTTGCACCCTGTCGCCACAGCAACGAGCGTCCGAATGCGTGAGGGCAAGTCATTCGTGACCGATGGACCGTTTGCGGAAACCCGTGAGCAATTGGGCGGATTTTTCTTGATCGATGCTTCGGATCTGGATGAAGCGATCGCGATCGCTACCCAAATTCCAGCCGCCAAAGTCGGCACTGTCGAAATCCGCCCAGTAATCGAAGTTGCTAACTTGCCAGAGTGATGTCCTAAACGTTACCTAAGTAAAAACCAAAGGAGCACAGTATGAAATTTAATCCTTACCTCATGTTCAATAGCAACTGTGAGGCAGCGTTCAAATTCTATCAGCAATGTTTCGGCGGCAAGATTACCATGATGATGACTCACGGGGAGGCACCCTCGGCAGAGCATGTCTCCCCTGAATGGCATGACAAAATCATGCACGCTTGCCTCGAAGTCGGCGATCGCTTTTTGATGGGGTCTGATAGTCCGTCTGGGTATTTTGAAACACCCCAAGGCTTCTACGTGCAAATTAGCGTTGCCGAACCAGCCGAGGCAGAACGTATTTTTTCCGCTCTGGCAGAAAATGGCAAGGTGAAGATGCCGCTGGAACAGACCTTTTGGTCTGTCCGCTTTGGTATGTTGGTCGATCGGTTCGGCACGCCGTGGATGGTTAACTGCGAGCAGACGACATAAACCTTCGCCATCTCCCTTCAGCTGACAGTGGCTAAACTCAAACGCTACATCGACGGAGACTCACAAATGAAGAAGACATACATCGGCAGCTGTCACTGCGGTGCAGTCCGCTATGAAGCAGACATCGATCTGAGCCAAGGTACCTTCAAATGCAATTGCTCGATCTGCATTAAGACGAGAACCTGGCTCGCCACAGTCAACCCAGATGCTTTTCGGCTACTTGCAGGCAAAGCTGAATTAACTGAATATCAGTTCAACACGCAGACAATTCATCATTTATTCTGCAAACACTGCGGAGTACGATCGTTTGGCTGGGGGGATACGCCAGAAGGCGGCAAGTTCTATGCCATCCATGTCGCCTGCCTCGATGACGTAGAGATTGACGAACTCGTGGGCGCGCCGATTACTTATATCGATGGGCGTAATGATAACTTTCAGTCCCCGCCAGTCGAGACGCGACACCTTTAAGCCAGTTTCAACCTGCTTCGTATCTCTTTCTTAAGCAAAGAGCTTGTCGAGCAGCAGAGCGAAGATAATAGTATTTATGTACTACCAAAGTTTTGAATTTCTATCATTTGGCGCGATCGCATTCTCTAAGAATTCATCACAAGGAGCTAAAACAATGGAGACAACAAAAACACAACAGGACTCAACCATGAATACCGCACCACAACAGGAACATCAGTGGCTGCAAAAACTCATTGGTGAGTGGACGTATGAGATTGAAGTCAAGATGGGAGCGGATCGACCTGCCGAAAAATCGACGGGAACTGAGAGCGTGCGATCGCTCGGCGGACTCTGGATTTTAGCTGAAGGACAGGGCGAGATGCCTGGCTGCGGTTGCGCTACCACTCTGATGACTCTCGGCTATGACTCGCACAAACAACGATATGTGGGCACCTGGATTGGGTCGATGATGACACATCTCTGGGTGTACGACGGTGGCGAACTGGACGAGGCTGAAACGGCGCTAACGCTCAATTCTGAGGGACCGGCAATGACTGGCGAGGGGAAGATGGCAAAGTACAGAGACGCGATCGAGTTCAAGAGCGACGATCGCCGAGTCATGACCTCGCATGTGTTGGGTGATGACGGGCAATGGCATCACTTCATGACCGTAAATTATTGGCGGAAACAATAACAGAAAGCCAAGGTTGAACCGAGACTAGCGACGGGACGATCGGAAGCATTGTACTTGTTCCCCGCTTCGTTGCTAATTTCGATCGAGTAGTGATGAGTACCTTGAGGGCGATTAGCATTGACGTATAGATTTGGACGATGCCACAAGTAGTTGCCCAGTTGATTCCGTTTGAGCAAGACCGCGATCATGCTGCCTACAATCCAGAGTATGCTCAATTGATACGTTGGCAGTCGCTAATACTGCTAGATGAGTGGCGATCCAAACGCTATACTGCTATGACAATAGCACTTATATTATCGGAGCTAACATAGCTCGTACCTTGGCGAAAACATTTGGCATTTACCTGAGCGGCGTGTACGATGCTGCGAGCGCGCACCTACTAGCTTCATAACACGATCTCTTTCTCGCTTTGGTAAACTTAACATCCAGTTTTCTACCTGGTTGTATACCAAGTCTATTAGCACTGCCTGCTGGTAACTCTAGGACATAGCTGACTGGTTTAACTGAATCGTAAATCGGGCAACTTTTCCATCGCGGACAGGGAGGAGCATTTTTGACTAAGGACGTAACCGTACCACTGCGAATGAAAATGATATCTAGTGGTACTAATACATCTTTCATCCACAGTTTGACTGGTTTGGGTTTGCTGACCACAAAAAGCATACCGCGATCTAGCGGTAGGGAGGAGCGAGACCTCAGACCAGCAGCCACTTGTTCTGGCGTTCGTGCCACTTCAAGTTCGATCTTTCGCGCTGGCATCGGCAGGTGAGCTTCGATGGGTAGTTGTTGTGCTGGGGGAGGAATCAAGGCAAAAGCAACCGGAACGACAGCAACGAGAATACCTGCGACTGGTCCAATACAGTTGAGAATTTTCAGGTAAACTTCATCGGCGCTGCACTTGCCTACCTGACGGGAGCTGTGGCTAGCAGCAGAGTTTTCTTTCATAGCGTTTAAAGATTGAGAAGCAAATCGCGATCGCGCCCTGTAGCATTCCTACGGCTACTAGCGATACTGAGAAGCAAGTGCTGAGGAATCGGTTCTACCTAAAGATCTCAACATTGCCATTAGCATAAATACTGTCGTCAATGGGAGAAGAAGGAAGTCCTTGGATATCTGCTTTGTTACGCATAGACTCTACTCTGTCTGCTTCCCTAATCGCCAAAGGATTCATCTGCTTGCGTTCGGACAGCAGTGCTTCAACTGTGAGTTCTAGTTGAGGTTGACAATTCTCATCAATTCCACCACTAGCTAGCATTTCGTAGAAAGTGGTGGCTGCTGCTCTTTCTACAATTGTCTGGATCTCTGCACCTACACATCTATTTGTGGCTTTGAGCAGTCGTCGCCACTCGGCTTCAGTAAAGGGATCGCCACCATTACGGAAGCGGCAATCGAATCGAGCAGCGTGCAGCTTGAAAATAGCGTGGCGCTCGCCGTTGTTGGGCAAGTCTACTTTGTAGATATAGTCGAATCTACCAGCACGAGTGAGTTCTGGGGGCAACCATTCCATGCGATTGACGCTGGCAATGACTACCACATCACTCGTGCGCTCTTGCATCCAAGTCAACAGTTGACCCGCCAGCCGTCTCGATAGGTCGTCGTCTCCGGCAAATCCCTTATCTAGGTCGTCAAAATAAACGACGATTTGGTTGAGGCGATCGGCAAGCTTGAGCAACTTTTGCAACTTAACTTCTGCCCGATCGCCCTCACTTCTGAAATTTCCCCAATCAACCAGGACTAGCGGTACTCCCATAATTTGAGCGCAGACTTTTGCTGCATGAGATTTACCAGTTCCTGGAGGTCCGACAAACATGATACCTTTCGGCACTCTCAAGTTATACTGTTTAGCTGCTGGCGATAGCAAAACCTTAAATTTTTGGAATGCTTCTTGCATTAGTTCTAACCCTCCAAGCTTTACTTTTGGAGGTGGCACGAACTCTATATTATAAAGTTTGTTCAATAAATCTATTTTATATTCAAGTAATTGCTTAGTTGCTTGTTTGACAATTTTTTCTCCAGCACTTGCAGTCAACTCTAAGTTGAATTCTTTGCTGAAAGATGCTAAACCACGTATTATGTCCGATGCGTACAATCCTAGTCCCGCTCTAGCAATTTCTGACCAATCTTTTTCTTCTAAACCGACTGGAAGTATTTGGCTATGCCTGAGTACGCTGACAATCTCGCTTATCTCAGGTAACTCATGAGAAATTAGGGGAATTTCTCCTACCATGTCTTTAGAAAGGCTAGCAGAGTCTCCCAGCAATATTAGCGTTTTTCTCGCTTTATTGTTATGAAGCTTTAGGTTTAACAGAGATGATTTTAGCCATTCTGACATCAATAAAAAATCTGTGTGTTTCGTTACACTTTCCGATTGCAGCCAAGGATAAATATTTTCAACAATCAATACTGCATTCTCTAACTGAGTTTTCCAAAAATAAAAAATCTCTAAATATTTTTCTTGTTTTTGCCCAGTAATACTAGGCTGATAACCATTAAAATCCTGAATAGCTAGATTTCCCTCAATGGAAATGCTAACTTTCTTAACTGTACTTTCTCCCAAGTTCCACAAATAGCAGTTTTTACCTAGTTTGTGACAAATTTGAGCAGCACTCAGGAAAAAGCGCAGCCGTTCCTGAAATGGTGATTCGCAAGCAACAAGTGGGCTATTATTGAGGATATACTCTTCAAGAGCGTGGAATACGTTTGACTGCATGTAAGGAAATGTTAGTTATTGTAAGATTATTGAAATAGTAAATTATGTGGCGCACTACAGACATCTAACAAGTTTCCGATCTTTTTGCTGCGTTTGTATCAGAAGAATGCTATAGAAAAAATCAACGTTTAATCAATAAAATAGATTTCAGTATAAAATTTTATTTGTAACCATTGCAAATATAGACATATCTCAGCAAAAAACTGTTGGTGGAGATAGAAAAAATATAAGTAGAGGTATTCCTATTTATATTTGGTAATTGAGCGTCAGTATTTTCATAACTTTAAAGAACTCTATTAATATTAAGGATTGTCTCGCAGTTATCTTTAAAAGCGATCGCGTAATCATAAATTAGTTTAGGCGCACCAAAAATACCCCATAAACCGTTGATTATAATTTCAAGTAAAATCCTGACAATATCAGCAATTAGGTTGGTTCTATAGATTTTAATTTCAGCTCGTGCATACGCATATAACTCACGATCTTCTGTCCTTCTGCGAACTGCTCTTTCTTCTTGTTCTTGGTAGTAGCAATCGCGAACTTTGTTACCCCAAGGTGCCATACCACACAAGAATCCAAACATCCAAGACCAGGGATAACCCCAACCCCAGTATATTGCTAAACAGCAAGCGAGAACGTAGAGCGCTAAACCGCTTGCAGTGCGTGAAGTTAGCACCCAAAGAATGTACAAATTGTCTAGGAGTAGCAAACGGCGCATTCTTCTTAGCTCTTGACGCTCTTCTGGTGCTACCCATGACATAAAAATTTTAGCTCCTTTTTAGGATATTTATAGTTTTTTTACCTAAGATTAGCGAGTGCTATTAGATGGTGAGTGATTTCTACAGTATCGCTTGACAATTCAAATAATTCCTTGAATTCTTTATGAAGCTAACAACAAACTTGATTAAAACTTAGTAAATTTCAGTCGTTAATTTTTATATAACTAAAAATAATGATACTCACAATTTAGATGAAAATGTTTTTAAGTGTACTTGATAAGATTGTGCGGTCAAATCGTCTTATTTTTAGATAATCTACCTGTAGAAGGAAGCTTGAAAGTAGGGAACGAACGGCTTAAGGAAAGCCACCCATAAAAGGATTTTCCATTCACCTCCACTGGAAATCCTCTCCTGCTTCTTTAGGTGAGTAATACCGTCTTTGCTATCTACATCTGTGGGAAGTCATACTTCCCACAGCTACGAGGGGAAATCCTAGACCTCTAACTTTGGAAGTGTTTGATTTTAGTACGAGAGGATTGAAACTTAAACCGCACTTGTTTCCCAATTTGAATCTCAGCAAAGCTGCTAATATCTCTCCCAGATTTATGAGCATCAAGAATCGCTTGAAGGTCTAGCCTAGATTTTAATTCTTGCACTCGAAATTCATCTGGAAGTTGGGAGTCATCGGCAGCTACTTTAGGTATAACTTTAGGATTGTTATCTCTAATTTCAATTTCTCTCTCTTTGCCAATATTACGTTTTGGAATTAATCCTTGAGCGTGCAACCACAACAATCCCTGCTTGATGCCTGCTAACTGAGCTTCCTTTCTGGCAATGAATCGCTCGTGCAGTTCTATAACTGCATCCAGACGTTTTTTAGCAGCATCAATTTCAATTTTTAGATAATCTACTATCCAAGCAATGTTATCAATCTTGGATTCAGTTGCTTCTTGGACTTGCCACAGTTGTTTGACAAGGTTTTCGACATTTTCAGCTCCTGATTCTGAAGCATCTTCAATCTGGTTCCACAACAAAGCAGCTTCTAGGGATAGCTCTCGCAGCGATCGCTCGGTAATGTCTTTGGGTTTTGTGTCTACCCGATCTGTATTAATTGTTTTATCTTGTTTCATAAGATTTCCAAGTTGGTATTATCGCTCTGCCTGTTTCGGTATGCATTGATATTTGTAGGGAATTTTCATCAGTGCCGATCAAACAATTTTTTAGTATTGGCTGTAGGCAAGGTGATAGTAATCGTGCCGTTCTAGCGCCTGTTTTGCTTCTATTTCCAAGCTTGCTGTTTCTTCGATAGATGTAGTTTGTGTTTCTTGTTCTGCCTGTGAATTAGTCACTGTCTGAGTTTTGTGTGTTTCCTCAGAATTGGATAGCTGCGTCGTCATAGTCGCACTGCACGAAAATTAACATCAGTGCAACAGGTGCAAAGCACTTGTACGTTGTTTCTAAAGTGTTGGCAGTAGTTGAGGAGATATTAGCAAATTTAGGAGCAAAATTTTGTCACGCCTTATCTATAAATGTCTGTTTGTGATTCAGTTGAAATTAAGAACTTGTAACTTGCCATCTCCAAGTTGCGTGGTGCACAAGGGCGAAGCTTTTAAACACGGACAGCACTCAAAGAACGCGATCGCGATGTTCGTTTGACCAATACTATCTCTGTATGGCAGAGGTAACATACAAACCTTGATGAAATTTAAGCACAACGCATAAAGAGTGAATTTAAGCAGCTGCCATGACTGCTAAACCAGCTCACCTTAAATTAAGGTGAGCGACCGGAGACCGAAGCAACACCCGATTGAGGTATTGCAGTATGTCTAACCCTGCTTCAAAGAGCCTTTCTAGTTAAACTAAGAATTAGGGATAGAAAATCTTAGTTACTTTAGTAGCAATGCCATATTAATTCCTTGACTTGGAAAGACGCAATATGACTGTGACTACTGCTAAATGGACGCTTGAAGACTATCATCGCATGATTGAAGTCGGTCTTTTAGAGGATCGTCACGTTGAGTTATTGAACGGAGAGATCGTTGAAATGCCCCCAGAGAGTCCGGAACACGCCTACCTTGGGGATGAAGTCGGCAAATATTTAAGGGATCTTTTAGGCGATCGCGCTCAAGTCCGCGCAGGTCATCCCGTTACATTGCCCAACGACTCAGAACCAGAACCAGATCTTGCTATTGTTAAACCCCTTGGGCAAACTTACCGCCAACACCATCCCTACGCCGAAGATATTTTTTGGCTAATTGAGTATGCTAATACTAGCCTCAACAAAGATTTAGATGCCAAGCGAAAAACTTACGCAGTAGCAGAGATCCAAGAATACTGGGTTGTGGATTTGAAGCATCGACAGCTCAAAGTGTTTCGCACACCTTGCGAGGGTGACTACACATTAGAAAAAACTCTCATAGCGGGAGAAATCAGCCCAATAGCATTTCCTGACGTTATAATTTCAGTACAATTATTGTTCGGCGGCTGCAATCCTATAGCAGATCCTCTCATCTAATTCACAACATCTTCGGATCGGCACAAGGGTTAGTTCCCTTTTGTATGGCATTCGCAGCTGAGCGGCAGCTCTAGGTGAACGTCCTTCGACTTGGAGGAGCTTCGTATGACAAGCGACGATCGCAGCAATAAAGTGGAGACAGGCATGGTGCCGGAAGCCGCAAACATCGGGATCGTGCGACCGCCTTTTGTCTACCTGGGCGCGATCGCCCTAGGTCTGTTGCTGCATTTCGCCTGGTCAGTTCCGCTCGTGTCTCGTGCCGTGAGCGTGCCACTCGGAGGCATTGTAGTGCTTGTCGCCGTCGCTCTGTTCCTCTGGGCTGTTCGCACGTTTCGGACCGCTGGCACGCCCGTTCCAGGCAATCGTCCCACCACTACGATCGTACACACGGGTCCCTATCGATACAGCCGCAATCCCATCTATCTGTCTTTCTCGCTGCTCCAGCTCGGTGTCACATTCTGGGTCAACAGTCTCTGGCTACTAGTCACCCTCATACCAGCGGTGGCGCTGATGTCGTTCGTGGTCATCCCGCGAGAGGAGCACTACCTGGAGAGCCGCTTCCCGTCGGACTACTTGCCCTATAAGGCTTCTGTTCGTCGCTGGTTATAGACAGCCGCCGAGCAAGGGCATGGAGCTGACACGCAGGAGCGCACATCTCATCGCTGGTGTGCTTGTACGCGATCGCAACATGTGTCGTAAACTGCTTCCATTACACTCATTTGTCGTAAACTGCTTCCATTGCACTTAACACTTGCTTTTGCCTTGGGGTGAACCAAGGTCGGCGGCAGAGAAATTCGATTTGTGCCTCATCAATTGGATCTAACTGGCATTTAGTAAGTTCAACAAACCGTCGATGCATGGAGAGAATTTCTTGACGCTCTTTCGATGAAAGATTTAAGTTTTTAAGATGCTGGTTTGCTACAACAATCTGTCCATTCCACAACTGAACTTTACAAGCATAGTCGTAAGTCTCAGTTACAATCGCCCAACATCTGTTATATCTAAGCAATTGGGAGCAGCACAAACTCGACAACGAGCAAATATCATCAATCTGATAAGTATTAGGTACATTCCAAATTTTTTGTTCAAAAACAAGAGGATCTCCAGGTTCCCAAAAGATAATCTCTACACCAGCTTGTTTAGAAGTATTTGCCATTATCTCTAGCTCTCTATCCTTAAGACGTGACAAGCAAATTACTTTAGCATCCAGCTTTTTATTTATTGATTCACGATAAAGCAATGCCTGACCGATAGCTTTAAATAAATCTGCCCTCTCTACCCAGTGCTTTACTTCTATCACTGCGTTGTCAACAACGAGGTCAGCAATTCCTACCGAGCAATAAACATATTCCTGGCATTGAAATCCTTGTTCTTCTAAATGTAAAACAAGTTGCTTCTGAAACTCCTTCTCGTCTTGAACCATACCTTATGAAAGCTAGTTATTTGCTGTTTTAAAGATACATACATTGTATCAAGAATCACTCGTTAGAGCGTAATCTTGTTCCATTCTAGATAGAAGCAATTTCTGTCTTTCTGTAAACCAAAGGCGGCGTTTCAAAACTTCTAAAACAGCGTCGTCAGCAGGGTCTAGATCGCACTTTTTTAGGTCAGAGATTCGCTGATGTATCTCTTTAATGTCATGCCAATAACTGGGATCGATGCCTTCTAAGAACTGTGGATGCACGGTATGTTCCTCGTTTGCAACTGCTATAGTAACTGTGTAATTGTTTACATTTACCACAATTGCCCAACGTCCGTCATGTTTGCGTAAATCTGGATTGCCCATACCGCGAACCATTACCACGTCACCCTCCTGGTAGAGAATGTTTGGCGGTGGAGCATTTCGATTCTTGTATCTGTTGACTTGCGCTTTAACAACTCTGCCACTGGGTAACTGGCCATTCTTTGTCAACTCGCTCCAAATAGAAAGCTGCTCGTTAGGTTCAAGTTCGGCAAGTGGAAGACACTGGCGCTCTGATGTAGGCAATTTTTGTAGAGCATTGCTCAACAAATTATCTATAACTTCTGCGGCAGCAATTTTGTTATAGGCAGAAAACCGCGAAAACCCAAACCTATCCTTGCAATACAGCTCAAAAGTTTTATGAGTGGAGCGGTACAACTTTCTGTCTCTCAATTCCCTCAGAGCTACCCCTGCTTCAAAAAATGCTCTTTCTACCTTTAACTCTAGGCGATGTCGTTCTCGCTCCTCGTCAGGAGTTAATTCCTCCAAGATTTCGACTGGAGCTGGAGTAGGTTCAATCCCTGCATTCAACATTGGCGTAAACCTTTGGTTAATTTGTAACAAACCATAACGATTTCCAGCTAGTTTTAGGCAAGAGCAATACTCTCTATCGCATTAGCTATCTCGACATTTGATAAAGAAATTTCATCGCCACCAGGAGCAAGAAACATCCAGCATTCTTCCGGCGTGCCTATGCAAGCCACTGAAACAAATTTACACCCCTCGACTATCTGCCAACCAGCAGTACGATCGCTCGTCAACTGCGTTACCTGTCGAATTGTAAAAGTTAGCCGTTCCAGAGCAGCGCTAAGTAACTTTTCTGGCAGCCAAAAGAGTCGATCCAAAGCATGGGAATTAGAACATAGATACGTCCTTAGAAGACTAGCAATCCACTTGCGTTGCTCGGAAGTCATCTGTCTGGCGGCTTTCGTCAATTTCCTTGGATTGCTATTGACTATCTGCACCAACTCTACCCAAGTAGTACATTGCAGAATCGTCGTTGCTAGCTCTCGTGCAGCGAGTAAACTTTGCGCTTGAGCTGGCGAAGCTTGGGCGATTGGGATTGAATGAGGGCGATCGCTAAGTATTTCTATTTCAGATGGTATCCCAGTAGAATCGCTGGCGATCGCTACACCAGGAACGGACGCTTCCACGTTTCGCTCGATCGCTCGTTCGCTATCTGGCTCGCTGCTACTCGCTTCATTCACTAAGTTCTTTGGAGGATCGCTTTGAGTATGCGAACCATTCATACCGTTGCAATTGGTATCTGCACTCAATTGCCCAGTCGAAAGGTTTGTCACTGGTGACACTTCATTTTGAGGTGACGCTTGTAACTGTTGTACTTGCGTGGTTTCAGGAAATGTCTCTACTGTCACCAGCTCTATTCTATTAACAGCTGGCTGGGGTGCATTCACCGTGCCAGCAACGAAACGCACAACGCGCCCGCTCTTTTGCACGATTCCCTTCCCCATCGCTGCTAATTTGTAATACAAATCAATCGTGTAGGCAGCAACATTTCGCCCTATCTCCTTGGCACGGCGTTGTAGTGCCTTGATGCTACGATAAGCATCCCGCACTGCTAAACCATCAGGGGAAGTTGCAGCCAGATCCCAAATCTTGGTCAAGACAGAACTGATGGAATCGCTGTCTGTTGCTGAGTGCTGCACTATCTCAAAAGTAGAGCGGTAGTAGCGGCAGAAATCTACAGCACGATTTAACGTATCTAACTGAATTTCGTGTTGTGGACGCTGTGGCTCGTGATAGCACTCGATGATATGCAACGCCAACGCAATTCGCAGTAATTGCGTTGGTAGTTTTCGCATCCAAGCACGAATTGCTGGTGTTTCGGCTAATTCTGCCTGTTGCCCGATCTGCTCGTAAATTGTACCGTAACGAGCATCAGCAGCAGGTGAAAGTTTGACGATCCCTGCTGGAAATTGAGTGTCTATCCAACGATAAAATCGGGGTAGTTGCTCGGCTAATCGGCAGTATCCTTCCACTCTTTTAGCTGGTTGCACTTTTGGCAGTGCAAATAGAAACCGCGCTTGTAGCCCTTGAGCATCGTCAGGATCTTGAAAGATTTTGCGAAATACCCCTGGTTGGAGTCCACCAGCTATGCTCAGGCGAGATGAGGCTAGATAGTAACTATCTTCATGCATGACCCGATCTACTGGAGCAGAAGCACCGTCCCACATTGGTAAAAGGCATTCTAATCCTTCACCTTCGCCTTTAGTAGTAAACTGACCTAAAGATTTGAACAGCCCTGCTATTTCGTCTCTCGCCCACAGAGAACCGTTTTCGCCTTGCTCTGACAAGCGTTTCATCACTGCCTGAATCGTGGCAACTTCAAATAAAAACTTACGTTCGGGCATTGGAGCTGCTGACTCATCGCCATTGTCTTTTTTATTTTGAGATTGCTTGTACTCTTGCCACTCGGTTTTGAAACGATTGTGTTCTTGTTCTTGCCAACCTTTTAAGGGAGAAAGGATCAGCCCTTCCGCTCTGCTTTTTCCCGTGCCAGATTCCGCTACAGAACAAGTCCAAGCGATCGCCGGAATTTTGTGGGAACCAACATCGAGAACGTTTTTCTTTCCTACCAAAGACAAAATTGCACATAGCAAGTATTGCCACAGCATAATCGGGTCGATATTTAGCACGCGCCCATCGTGGAGTAGGTCTTCTGCTAGGTGCGGCAAAGTTAGTTGAAAATCTAGCTTGTAGTCTTTCCACTGGATGAATCGGTCGAGCTGCTGTTCGTCCTGCGGCATCACCTCTTCAGATGGAATGCGCTGGGATGCCACCAACTGCCAAAATGCTGCCTTGGAAATCCCCGATCGCTGTTGCAGAGCATCGAGATGGGCTTGTTCCTCCCACTCAGGCAATCCTTTGGCTAAAAGCTTGGTGACACTGGTGACAGTGGTTGAAAGAACTGTTGGGTCTAGGTTTAACTCGTCACTGCCACTGAGACTGTCACTGGTGACACTACGAATTCGATCTAGCTCTGACTGCAACTCTTCCACGGCTGAAGTCAGATTATTTCCTTTTGTCGCCAACTGACCCATCCGATCGATGCGATCGAGCAGGAGGTGACGATGGTATTGTTCTAGAAGTAGACTGGCGTACTGTTTGATATTTCCAGAGTGAACCATGCGCCCCAGAATCAGTGCTAGCTTGGTTCGTCCCCCGATTGACTCCAAAGCTCCCTGCTCCGATAGGCGGAAAGTTACTGCTAACAAGTCGGGTTGTAAGCCAGAGCGGTGCAATTCCAGCATCACCATAAAAATTTTGCGGTGAGCGGAAACAGAGAAGGCTTGTATAGATAAACCCTCCACCGTTGCGATCGCATTTGGATCGAGCAGAATTGCCCCTAAAATGTTTTCTTCTAGCTCAACAGCTTGCAGGGGGACGAGTGGGGCAGGATAAAAGTCAATACTGGCAATCATCGCAGCACCTCGCCAGCCACCGCATATAAGGGAAGAGATGCTGCAACTAGCCACTGGCTCGAACGGCTGTAGCTAAGAAAATTTCTATTTTGTTGTGAAAAGTACTTGTCAAATGCCGTGCAGAAACGGCACAATGTAGCCATATGAAACATCGTGTCTTAACCCCCGTAGGTAAACAATTTTGGGTTGAGATTGTCCGGTAGCGACTGGTAAGGTTTGTGTCAGCATTCCTTACCGTACAGCTCCGGCACTTTTATTTTGTTTGGCGAAGCTAGCAGAAGCAGCAACTTGGTTATTTGCTTCATTCCTCTTCTACGGTGTTGCTGGAGAGACTTTTCAGCACCGCCGGAAGATCGATTCTACTTTCAGAGAAGATAATTGACTACAGTAATTTCGCTGTCAACCTCCTGTTGAGTTGCGACAAGGTGCAATACGTATATTTGATGAGAGCTTAGCACTGATACGACTTAAGCTCAAGAGGGGGTAAAACAGCTATGCGCCGGAGTTACAGGTGGCAAATACGCCGGAGTTACAGGTAAAAACATACGCCGGAGTTACAGGTGAATTAGCATGACATACGCCGGAGTTACAGGTAAAGTAACATCCGACACATTTCCTTTTTGGCTCTGAAAGACTTATGAGATGGGACTTTGCGATAGTAAAACTTCAAAAACTATACGCCGGAGTTACAGGTCAAAAACATACGCCGGAGTTACAGGTGAATTAGCATGACATACGCCGGAGTTACAGGTAAAAACATACGCCGGAGTTACAGGTGAAGGCTAAAAAAACATACGCCGGAGTTACAGGTAAGCCGCTTTATCCTCGAATCGAGAAATGCTGGACGTACTCTCTTGCAATATCTTCAGGTGATAGAAAGAAGAGTATTAAGAATTCTTGCAATAATTTGTGGTGCTATGTGCATATAGAAAAGTTAGAGCTATTGGAGTATAAGAAAAGTTAGAGCTAAAGGTGCCATATACAGGTGAACGAGAAGAACGAAGAAACAGCATTTCCAGTGGACGGGCAACTGTTAATGATATTGCCTAGAGCAGGAGCTTCCGTCAAAAACCCTGACGTGCGCCTACCCGTATTGCGTTCTGATGTAGATGGCTACTACATAGAGATGAAGGTCGAAGCTGATGCCACAGATGCGAGTGAGGTGGCGTTGACTCGTCGCGTGCCATTAGAAGACCTTTCTACTGAAGAATGGGAAGAGTTAAAACAGCAGTATTCTAGGCTAGACTTTAAATCCTGCGTCGATGAAGGAATTCATAAAGGACTAGAGAAAATCCAAGACCGCAAAATTCAGCGATTGTTCTTGGCGCTACTTACCTTTCTCAACCCTAGGCAAGTATCAATCGTGCTGTACCTCTACAAGCAGGCAGCAAAGCAAGGAAATGGACCAATAGTGTCATTTCGCTCTAACGATTTGCTAGAAAGTTTAGGTTACACCCGTACAAAAGAGGGCGGATTTGCTTCCAAGCTGCGATCGCAACTCAATCAAGATTTAGTAACGCTGCATCGAACGGAATTGATATTAGCTCAGTCACTTAGAAAAGGAGATAATGTTGGTGCAAAAGTGACTATCAAGAGCGTATTGCGAATCAAAGATTATGAAATTGATAGCGTACCGCGTAACTTCGATTTGATTCAAGCTGCTGACTATACTTACGAATTAGCAGATGCTTATACAGTTTCGCTTGAATTTTTTGAAGGTCCGAGTCGCACCGGAGATTACGTACTTTTTGCTAATAGTTTAGACATAAGCCAAAGGCTAGGTAGCAATGCTAAAAACGACTATAAAACAAAGCTTTTAGTTTATCTTGCCAGTAGAATGAAGTGGGATAAACTGCAAGATGGCAAATACTTAATAATTTCTAAGCATTACATACTTAAAAATTTAGATTTATTAGGTAGTAATCCATCTAGAAATAATCAGTTATTATGGCGAACAGTAGAAGAATTGAAACAGGAAGAATACATATTTGGGGCGCAAGAATTACCAGGAAAGAGAAAAGCTGTTAATATTCAATTTCAAATCAATACTGAGAAGATTTACTATCATCAACTTCTAATATCTGAAGACAACTAGACAATAGCTGTGAAATACAACAGTTGTCGAATGATTGCTAGCAAACTGGGATAAAGGCAGAATACTATTAGAATTGTCTCAAATATTGATTTTTATTTTTTCATTCAGTTTCAGACTACTTCTCAAAGCTAAATACGATTGTTTAAAACATATAAAGCATTCTCATTGAGAATAAATCAGATAAAATTCTGAGGAAATTTAAGAATTTTATCTGTTTTTATTAAAAGATAGTTGAAAGTAAGATGAGCCAAGTGTAGGAATTAAGAATATTGAGAAATAACGCTCACAACAATTTTTCAGTAAAAGGCTTATGAATGCCAGCCACTCGAAGCTATCGTTAATACAGCTTAACTTATTAACTACTTTTAATTCAGTATTACCGAGCAGTTGGAAGAAGATTAAAATCGCTCGCATCGGAGCTAAGAGTAGCTTTATTGTATTCATTAAATATTTATGACTAAAAGAAGAGAAAGTACAGCAATGTCTACAGAACATATATCTAACGAAGCTAGTGATGAGTCTAATGTAGAAAATACAAACTTAGAATTGCAGAAAGCAAACCAAAAGCGTTTAGTAATAGTAACGGGTGACAAAGGAGGTGTAGGAAAAAGTACGTTTTCTAGAGGATTATTACAGGTATACGTTAATAAAAAGATTAATCTTTTAGCCTACGATGCTGATAAACGCAATCCTCAGTTAGAGCGATATTACGGAAAAGATACTGTAAGATGCCTTGATATATTCAATCGGGGCGAAGCAGATGTTTTATTAGTAAACTTAGACGAGCAGCAACCGCCTATCGCCTTATTAGATCTACCAGCCCAGTCAGGCAGCTTCTTTGAGACATTTGAGCGAGAGCTAAATATATTTGATTCTCTAAAAGACTGCGGGTATCAAATAACTATGGTTTCCGTAATTAGCCGAGTTAAAGATTCTGTAAGTATTTTAAAACTACTCTACGAATATTGTGGCGATCGCGTTGATTACTTAGTGGTCAAAAACTTATTTTACGGAGCAGAAGACAAGTTTGAACGCTATGACGAATCAAAACTGAGGAAGCAAATGAAAGATAAAGTCATGTGTCAAGAAATAGTTATGCCCGATCTGTTTTATAAAACCTATGATTTTCTTGACGAACACAGTTTGCCATTTTCAGGAGTTTACGAACACGCCAAAGCAAATTTAGCAATCAGGTTGCGAGTCAAATCGTGGCTGGCTGAGTTTGAAAAGAATGCTTTAAAAGCTGCGGCAATGCTTGGTTTAGAATAAATGTTGAGAAAGAGATTATTAGTAACTGCTGGTGATGCTAGAGTAGGCAAATCAACAGTAGCACGATTGCTACTAGATTTACTGTTGGAAAAGCACATCTCTGTCAGGGCATATTATAACGGCAATCGCAACAAATTAGTAGCATATCAAAAAATAGAGAATTTGGGCATTGAAGAATTACAGCTATCGAGAGGCGGTGCAGATAATCTTTTAATAGATCTCGAATCGCTACCAGATTTAGCTGTGGTTCTGACAGACCTGCCAGGACAACATTTATCTGCTTTTAAGTTCTTTGTAGAAGAATTTCTACTATTTGATACCTTAGCATCGCTGGGTTATAGAATGACAGTAATTCATCCAATATCTCATCGGCGTGACTGCGTGGAATACTTGCAAGAATTATGTAATTTTTGTGGAGATAACGTCGATTATATTGCGATCAAGAACAATCATTTCGATACGTATTTTCCCTATTACGATGCAAGTGAAACTCGTAGCTCGATCCAGGCTTTAGGTGCTATAGAGGTGAATCTAGCCAATTTATCGCTCTTTGTCTACCAGCAATGCGAGGATTGCGGGCTACCGTACTCTCAAATCATCAGCGATTTAAAGATTAATACTTTTTATCGCCATCTTCTATTTAATTGGATGGAAAGCTTTTTCCAACAGTTCGCTCTCGACCCGAAGGCAAGCGATTATTTAGGTCTGAATTGGAAAAATTATAGTTCTACTGCTAGCGAGAGTAGTTTTTAAAGGAGATTTATAGATGAACGTTGCTACGATAGATCAAGTGTTATCGGAGTTCTCAACTGAAGAAAAAGAGAAAATTACTCAACTGATTTTGCAATCGGGCATTAATCCTCGCGATCCTTTGATCGTGACGATGGCAACTCTAGCAAAAATAGATAGTCGCATCGACAAAATTCCAGAATCTTTGGGAACAATAGTTAGCACTTGGACGGAAACTATTGACACTAAATTATCGCAGATCTTTCGGAGCGCAGTAGTGCAGCAGAAAAAAGCACTCCTAGAGACTGTTAAGGAGCTGCTAAATAAATCTTCTCCGACTCATTTTGCTAGTTTGCCCATGCTGCACTCACTATATTTGGTTGCAACTTTAGGAGGTGTATTGGCTCTAGGAACTGTTATCGGTACATTTATTTCTGCCAATACAATCGTTAAATTTGTTGCTCCCAGCAATTTAAGTTCTCAAGATAAAACTTTGCTACAATGGGCGCGGTCGGCTGAAGGCAAGCAAGCTAAAGACCTTCAAAAGATTAATGCAGATGCAATATCTTTCTGCAAAAAGCAAGTAAAAGAATTGAAAGGAAAGTGCGTGATATCCATCCAAAAATGAGGTTCTTTCGCTCTTTTGATGAAAGGGGGCGAGAGCGAAAGAACCTAAATAGCGCCTTACACGATGCCTTAGAACTACTATGAATAATAGAATATTTCATTCATTATTCAGTCAAAGTCCAGAATTATGCCTTTAGCGACAACCCTGCCTGGTCCGTCTAGCTACATTGCCTTCTCAAAAGCCTATCGGGATGACCCTCTCGGAGCGTTTGGTCAAGCCTGGAAAACTTATGGTGACTCGATTCGATTCACAGCACTTCCAGGAGTGGATGTGTATTTTGTGGTGCATCCCGATACCGCAGCGCATGTCCTGACGAGTCACGGGCAGGCGTATCGCAAGGCTCCCAGCGTTCATCAACCGTTGAGTTTGCTCCTGGGAAATGGCATCTTGATTAGCGAGGGAGAAAGCTGGCTGCGGCAACGACGGCTAATGAATCCCGCTTTCCATCGGCAAAGTATTATAAATTTGGCATCGGTCATGACTCGCCTCGCCCAAGAGCGGGTCCAACGGTGGGAACGCTATCCTACTGGTAGTACGCTTGATGTTGCTGAAGAAATGCAACAATTGACGCTGGAAATTGTTGGAGAAGCGTTGTTTAGTACAGGGTTAGAAGCGCAGAGCGATTCGTTTTCCACTGCGTTTCGTCGTGCCGCAGAATTTATTAACGATCGCATCAATGCCCCGTTCAAAATGCCGATGTGGGTTCCGACAAAGCCGCATCGACAGTTTATGAAAAACCGCGCTCGCTTGCAGCAAACTGCTATGCATCTGATTGGGCTGCGGCGACATCAAGAGAACGTGCCGCTCGATCTGCTCTCGATGTTAATGGCTGCCCAGGATGCAGATACAGGGTCGCAAATGAGTGACTCAGAACTTTTAGATGAAGTCATGACCCTATTAATCGCAGGTCATGAAACCGTTAGCGTCACGCTTTCTTGGGCATTCCATCTTCTGGGAAATCACCCCCAAGTGTTGCATCAATTGCAAGATGAACTGGAAACTGTCCTGAAGGGAAATCCGCCTAGTGCAGAGGATTACATGCAGCTTCCTTACACTCGAATGGTCGTTGAGGAAACGTTGCGTTTGTATCCTCCAGTTTGGGGGCTTTCCCGCGAAACGACAAAAGCAGATGAAATCCAAGGCTATTCCATTCCGCCAAGATCGTTTGTCATAGTCGGCACCTATTTCACCCATCGGCATCCTGAGTTTTGGACTGCACCGGAGCAATTCAATCCCGAACGGTTTATAGAGGATGAAGTCTCAAAACGGCACAAGTTCGCGTACCATCCTTTTGGCGGAGGACCGCGAATCTGTATTGGCAATCAATTTGCCCTGATGGAAGCAACCTTAATCCTTGCGACTTTAGTTCAACGGTTTCACTTAGAGCCAGCTTCGGCTCAACCTGTAGAAATCGATCCAACCTTCACTTTGCGCCCCAAAAACGGGCTGACAATGAGGCTAGTGCGACAATAGCCCGAATATGCAGAAACTCGATCCCGAAAAGAAACAGTCCATCATTGCCGCAGCTAGAAGCCGTTTCCATCGTTATGGCATTCAAAAGACGACGATGCAGGAAATTGCCCGAGACGCAGGGCTATCGGTGGGCACGTTGTACCTTTACTTCAAAAATAAAGATGAAATCCTGCTCGCTTGCACCCAAGTGTTTCGGTCAGAACACGAGCGTGCTGCACGTCTAATTTTGCACTCAGATCGTGCGGCTGACGAGAAATTGCGGCACTACATTCTCGACCGATTTCGCGCGGCTAAAGCGACTCGTGAGGGAACAGATTGCGCGGCAGAAATTGCCAGAGCAGTGATTCGCTTAGATCCTCATCGCATCGAAGCGGAAGCAAGCTTAACGATGTTGACGATCGGGCAGATTCTTCAGCAGGGCTGTGAAACAGAACTATTTCATCACGTCAATTTGGCAGTAGATGTCGAGGTGTTTGCCTATTCCATTGCTTACTTTTTTCCCATTGCTGGAAAAGAACCCGATCCGCCGCCTGAAGAAGAAAAGCTCCTAGCGATCGTCAATTGGTTTATTGCTCAATGGCAGCGTCCTTAGATATTTAGCTAACTTGTCGATCGATTTTCGAGTCTTCCGCAATTTTTGCCAAGAGCCAAAATTGTGTAATTATTATTTCTATTAGCGTGAATAGAGTGAGCGATAGGTGCGGATGAGCTACGATTGCGCTATCAGCACCAAATTCTCATACCATGCGTCCTGTATGTCAATCGTGGCACTTGTCATAATTTTCAAAGCATTGTAATTCCACTACTAATGGAACGATCGCGCGATCGCTATTCCCAAACCTTACTGCTCAAGTTTTTATTTATGGAGACAATTGCAACAAATAGCATTGCTTGCTTATTACTGTCGAGAGCTTGAGTTTGATGCTCTTTACTATTCTTTATTGTATTTTCGTCTAATTCTAGCTATGGTTTCCGTATCGACCAAACCTCTTTCTATAGCCACGCGCATGGCTTGCGTTCGACTATTAACATTGAGTTTTTGAAAGATTTTGTGCGTGTGAGTGCGTACCGTTCCAGGAGATATACATAGATTAGTAGCAATTTCTTCATTGGACATACCCGCGCAGATCAGTTGTAGTACTTCGAGTTCTTTTGCTGTCAGTCGATCCGGACGTAGCATGTATTGGTAAAAATTTTGTTCGCTAAATTGAACGACTTCTTTTCTATTCGTTCTAAATTCTTCTACTATTGGCTTGCTAATCTTAGAATCTACCCACGATTCTCCCCTAGAAGTTGCATATACTGCTTCCAACAACTTTTCGTCTTCTGCTAGTTTTGAGCAGTAAGAGTCAGCGCCATTACCAAAAGCAGATTTAACGATCTCTTTTTGAGTTTCACCCGATAAAACGATGACTTTAATATTACTGTATTTATACTTAATTTCTTCAGTAAGTTCTAAACCATTCTTGTCCGGTAGATTAATGTCAATAATGACGATATCGGGTTGGTGTAATTCAACCAGATTTAGTCCCTCTGCTGCTGTTGCAGCTTCTCCACAGACCTGAAGATCGGCTTTGGTAGATAGCAATGTGCTAATTCCGAACCTCGTAATCTTATGATCTTCTACCAGCACTATTTTTATTGTTTGCGTTGCTATGCTTGTCATACGTACTTAACCACTCCTGCTTCATCACAGTTATAACAAGCATCTATCTAAAGGTATAAATCTTTTACCTTAGCTATAATAAAATTACCTACGTCCTAATCATTTCTTTATATAGATTTTTGCAGCAGTCGCCTCAAATCGCAGAGCGAGCGATCGTCTATCTCTTTCATGGCTAGCGACTACTGGCAACCAATCGGAAAAACTACTGACATTCAGCGCCGCTAGATTTTTCAGCGATTGCACTGCTGACATACTACTGAGCGAGCAAATACGATCTTGATGGATGTGAATGATGCGCCTATTACATTAAGTAGCGCACTTGGAGGAGTGAGGTCGGACATCAGGTATGAAATCGCTAGCACTAGATCGATTGAAGAAATTACAACTTGACAAACTCGCACACGAACTATGGGCGTTGAAGGAGTTGATAGAAGAACAACTCGCCTCTTGATAGTAGTCCGTCAGCTTTGATTTGATAGTTAGTGATTTTGCGAAAGCAGTTTTTGGCAGTTTTTCCACGGCTAAGTCATCTATCTAGGACTTACGCAGCCGATCCCCCAACCCAGTTATAAAGGGGGCTTTAAATGCCCTCCCTTAAAAAGGGGGGCGGTGAGTGGGGAGCGAGATCTCAGATTTCAAGTGCGTAACTCCCGCTATCAATTCTTTCTTGATAGACCACTGGGTTTGATCGAGAAAAAAGCCAGGAGCCAGGAGTCGTGTGGGACAAAAAAGCTCTTGGAATTTTTGATGTCTAAGGTTACGAACCGGAGCCAAATCAAAGAGCTTGAGGGGAAATTTGCGTCGAGGAGTTCCAATCCCCGACTTTCTTCCTCAGCTTGCCATGTAGTAGCTTGCTACCATGCTGCAACAGTTGGACGTAAGCGTTGCGAGTAGGTATCGCAGTAATAATTTATCGAGCGAGTAACAGCTGGATCAGACGTGCATGGTACAAAGCACTGTGACTAGCCGAGCTAAATCTCGACAGTTAAAAGCGACCTGCGGCTGAGCGAGCATCGGGAGTTTACGCCCAAGCGCAACTGAGCGGCTCGATTGGCAATATTTCCTTTATAGTCGTCTCTTGTCAATTTCAAAAATTAGAAATGGAAAATATAGCTTTGTTCAGGGGTGAAGATAGTAGCGATGAGTTGGCAGATATTCTATCAAAAGATTATAACGTTGTAGAATTTGATACTGTATACAAATTTTTATATCTTTGCCGTCATAGCTTCGTTGGTTTATTAGTAATAGATTCTAGCTTTGAGGAAGATATTTGTCTTGTCATTTCTACTTTGAGAAAGCTATTTACAGAACGTATACCTATTTTATTAGTATGCCATCCCCAAGAATTAAAAGCTATTAATCCCACCCAGAGCGATATCGATAGCTTTGTTTTATATCCAGTGAATCGAGCCGAGCTAAAATTAAGAATCGATTTATTGTTTCGATTCAGTCATTTCGTGCAAGATAAGCTGCAAGACATTCGCCACCGTGATGAATTCTTTGGTAGGATCGGTCACGATATGTCTAATCCTTTAGTAGCCGTTAATCGAGTCCTCAAGCATTTGAATCAAGGTTTATACGGTTGTTCGTTAGCAGATATTTCTTCCGTAGTTGACAGTGTAATTGAGAATAATAATGCATTGTTAAAGTTTTTAGGTTCTATGTCTTCACAGGCATACTTATCTGCATTAGAATGCGATTATCAAAAAGTTGAATTGGTCGATATAAAAGAAGTTATGACTACGGTTGCCAAGCAAACGCAGCCGCTAGCACAAACAAAAGAATTAGAATTGAAAGTAGAATTTGCCACCGAGTTTGTTAGCGGTACTAGGATTTGGGCAGAGCCAACCTTGATTTGGCGAATGGCTTTTAACCTCGTACACAACGCAATTAAATACACCAATAGAGGTTGCATTCTTCTATCCCTTTACAATTTAGAACGAGATTTGGTATTGCACGTAGAAGATACGGGTGTAGGGATCGGTGAAGAACAGCTTCGGTTTTTGGTCGAACCAGTGGTATCTATTGGTAGGCAAGGCTTGAGAATGGGGTTGCGAGCGATCGACTCGATCGCTCAAGTGCATCAAGCCAACTTACAAGTGGCTTGTGCTTTGAGTGGAGGTACTGTATTTTGCATTCCGTTTAGGCAAAACTCCGATTGTAGCTATGGTATCGAGAAATACTTGATGCAGGATCATTCCTACTGAAGGATTCCCCTGTACATCCTATTCGGTATAATATAATACTAATTCAATTGGTTATTGTAACCCATGTCGGCGAAAGGTTCTGCTAATAAGCTCGATCTCTTCTTATCCAAATTAGAAGATTTAATTTGTTGGTCGCTGTTTGGGATATTGCTAGTTGTCGCCGCGCACGCGCTCTTGCTGTCGCAGATTGCTGCATGTTATTACGCTGCTACTGCCGTGCTGATTTTTCCTCGCACTCCTTTACAGAGTCACCTGAGAGTAGCTTTAGTTGTTTTAGCTTTTATTATTGGCATAGTATTCGGTTTGATTTGACTTAGTTTGACGAGCTTGCCAACAGCATTGATTCGGGAGAAATTAAAAGTATCAATCTCCCATTTCCGGTTGCGATTTTTTTGATTTTAAAGCTCTTTGTTCTGCTTCAGCTATCGTCAAAGCTCTAAACTTGTCTAATTCTTCTGCTTGAATATCTGCTGAGCTACTAGCAGGGAGACCAGTTGTTGTTTCTGCTGACTGGCTGTTGTCTGGTGTTGCTATTTGTTTTGGTTTATCTTTGGAGATAAATCGACGGAAGGCTAAACGAAGAAAATCTGCGAACGGTTCTTGCTGCTGTTCTAGTGTAGTGTTAATGTGTTGTCTGTTTGCCGAACGCTCTTGTAGCAGCGTTGCAGTATTACTATTGCTGTCATTCGCGTCAGATTTATCTTTGTCAGCTTCTACTTCAAGCGTTTGGTTGTCTGTGCGCTCGTAGCGTCGTTCCTTACCGGAAAAGCTCTCTCGTTCTGCTAACTTTATTTCCAGCAGTTCTACTTTAGTACTAATGTTTTGGATATAGAGCGCTAGGTCTGCGATCGCATTTTCTTGAGTGCGGCGATCGAGGGTTTCGACGCTTTCATAGTTTGGTGGAACATCTGATGCTATTTTAGAAATAATTAATGCCACTTGTTCGTAGGGCAGATTTAGACGAGAACAGAGAGTGGTAAAAGCTAGCTCGGAACTAAGAACTGGAGTAGTTTCGCTCATGGTATTTTTATGGCTCTAAAAGATTTTTTTGAACGTTTTTGAGGGCAGAATCGATTTGTGCTTCTGCTATTCTGAAATACTCTGTAATTTCTGGTGTCAATCGTTGTTGGTGAATTTTACCATCTTGAATGTCGAGAATTTTATTGCCATTCTTATCTGAAATCGACAAATTTTGTTTTTGGCTGTCAAGCAGTACGTCGTATTGTTTGCCAATTACTTGCAGGGAATTATTTGGCAGGCAAGTACCAAGAGTTTTGGCAATTTTTTCAGCACGATAAGCTAATTCGTTTGCCATGCAAAGCGTTGCTATGTCAGCTTGCATTGTCGAGCGAGCCTTGTCACTCAACCTTCCAGTTGCTTCCCATTCTGCTTTTACTGCCTCAATGCGTTGGATGTATGGAGGAGACTTGTCGAGAATTGCAGCTACCTTCAGCCAATTATCAATACTTCTTCTGTCGGTGATGACGGCAAGATTTTCGCTGCCAGACTCGTTCCAACTTAAAACGCTATGCATTCCAGCTAGGCTCGGTTCGGAAGTTAGGAGCGCGTTGGAGTCAGGAGCAGCGGTAGCAGGCGTGGAAAGGGTAGTTTCGCAAGTTTGCGTGTATCCTCTCATCAGAGCGCGTAGAAAAGGAGATCGATCGCCTCGACCTTCCCAATAGCTGTCGTGCGTGGCGGTGACGTAGTGGGTGCAATTTTCCAACCACTGGACTCCGCCGCGTTCGGCGATCGCTTGATAAAGTTTGGGGTGTTGAGAGAGTTTGGCTTGAATAATTTCTGCCATCAGTTCGATCCGTTCTTCGCCTAGTGGTAGTGCTGTTTTGTAGTGTTGGTACGCTTGTTCGGCAGAGGCAAAAGGAACGCCAGCTGGTTTGTCTTGACTGTAGGTTTCAGGTCCGTAAGTACCAGCTTTCACTTCTGGATTATCTCGGAAGGAAACAGGGTAGTCACCTTGGATACGTCCTTTGGCTTTCGATTTGACTGTGGGATTTGTCAGAGCTGCCCCTAAAGGGTCTTGGCTGCCAGAGCTAATGTTGATGCCAGGATGTACTTGCGATCGCAGTGTTGGTGGAGCATTTGCTCGCTCCGTTTGCTGTAACGCTGGAAATGGGACGATTTTGTCGTCAATGTAATCGCCCAGCGGTTCCATAAATAGACCGTAGATTTTCCCCTTATTGGCTTGAGTTTGGGTGAGTTCCTTGACTGAATGTTTTTCCCAGGCTGCCCAGGCTTGCTGGTAGGTTGGATCGGCGATCGCTTCGGTTGAGATCTCGTACTGCTTGCCAGCGCGGAATGCAACTTGCCGTCCATCTTTACCTACAGCAATAGCAATATCGCCTTCTTTGATACCGTATGCTTTTTCATAATCAATACCTCTAGTGGTATGCACTCTGCCATATCCCCGCATGGCATCGATAGTCGTATTAACGGGTAGGGTTTTGGGTTCATCGTAGGTGTGAAGGTCATATACCATTGGGACTGGTTTTCCAGAGATTATTGGATCTTCTGGTATTTGGGGATTAGTAGCGCGAGTGGCAGTTTGGTTGCCATATGCAACAATCTCTCGAATGCTAAGTTGAGAATTCTGTTCTGCTGTTGGCTGTCCTGTAGAAACAGTGATTGGCTCTCGCTGTGTATCAGTAAAGCTGGCATCTGTAGCTTGGGTTGCAACCGGATTATTACTATCGGATGATCTGCCAGTAGGCTGTTGAGGTGCTGCTGGCGTGTTTTCTGCGACGGTGAATTCCATTTGTCCGAGCAATTCTTTAGGTCTTGTAGGCAGGCGATCGATAATTTGCTGATATTCACTTTTCGTTGATGTATTAGCTTGAGACATGAGACTGTCAAACTGACTGAGGTTTTCATTCAATTCATTTAGTTTTTGCTCGTACTGCTCGTAGCCTTCTACAGTGCTAACGTCAATTGCTTCTCCTAATTTAGATATAATTTTTTGCTGAATAAATTGAGCGTTCGACTCATTTTTATCGATAACAAACGCGATACAATTATTTTCAATAAAAGATTTGCTTTTAATACCTTGGGAAGATAACCAACTACTGACTGCAATACTGTCTTGAGCAGGTATGACTAATCCATAAGCTTCCGATCGAATAATGGTATTGGCATTACTACTTGAGTAACTCTGATGAGGATTATAAAACAAGATAGATTGCTCTGTAATAGGAATATCTACTACATGCGGCGTTGCATCTGCTACTTTGCCAAATTTAGTGTTAAGGTTTTCAAGGATTTCTGGACGAATGGTGCTACCAGAGAGCATGAATACTGCCAAGCCTTTTTTACTTTCTCTTTTAGCTTCTGTTAGCGGAAGCTGAGAGTATTCAATCCCTACTTTTGTCAGCCAACCACTAACTGTGTCAACTTTACGACTATCAACAGCTAAACCTACTAAACCGAGCATTTTATCTTCTTGGCTTTGGAAGAGTATTGTAGGGCGCTCTGTAATGACATTGTGGATTTGGCTATGAATTTGCTGTCGATTTTTTTGGTTGAAGTTTTGCTGAAGATCGATTGTGGTATTTAATGAGCTTTCTTTTACCCATGTTTCTGGATACTGGACGGTAGTACTGTCTACTGTGACAATACAGCTAGTAAAGTTACTTTGTATCTTACAGGGTAGCGTACTGCTGCTACCATTAAATAGCCCTGCCGTTTTTAGCGCATTGAGAGCAGCTACAGATTCTTTAGTGTTGTTTAGTACGCCAACTGTTTTATTGTCAATTGCAAAGAAAACTCTTTCTTTGTATCCCCTGGAAGAAGCAGAGAGCGTTCTAAATTCTCGGTCGTCATAACTAACTCCTTTAAATTCATCATTGATTTTGTTAATTTTTAGTAAGCTACCATTTGGTGTTTCAGCAATTAAGTAAGCCCCCGCACCTTCAGTAACTATAGATTTAAATTTAAGCCTTAGCTGGGTACTACCATTTTTATCAAGTTTAATCCATCCTTTTGCTTCAGCTTCTTGAGCTGATTCTGCATCGATACTGCCAAATCTTTTCCCGTCAATATAAATATCTATTTCGTTATTCTTTGGGACTTTACCGCTGACAATCTGGAGTTTTACTGTTTCTCCATTAAAGTTTGTATCTGCATATTGAAACTTTTTAATCTCATTAATTTTGAAACTAATTTCTGGCTTACCAGGAACTTGAACGATGGCTGTTGCTGTAGCGGCTTTTTCGAGGACAACGCTGACAGCGGCAGTCGTGCCTAGAGGTAGCCTTGGTGTTTGAGCTTGCAGTATGCCAAGAGTAGTATACTCGCCATTCTCGTACTGAATTTTTACAACTCTTTCGCCATTTTCTAGATCGAACTTTGCTTGATAAGTTTTGCTATCATTTTCAGACTTTAGAGCTTCGCTTTCTGCTTTTAAACTAACGAGCGTAAAATCTTTAAACTGTAATTCCTTTAATCTTTCAATTAACTCATTTTTAAAAGTGGTGAAGACAAAATTAGAGACTTTGTTAGTGCTATTTTGTACTTTATCTTCGCTATTGTTGATACTTGTCTCGCCTTGCTGTTTAGTGGTTGATATTTCCCAGGTAGCAGCAGCCATTGTCATTCGTTCTGCTTCTGGAACTCCAGAGTAAAAGTTTTCAGCTACTTCTGATGCTTTTTGAAATAAGATTTTAGCTTGTCCTTCCGAGATCTCTGGTCTGAGACCAAAAGCAGTAGATGTAAAGACTGCGCCTGTCTTGAGGTTCAGGTTTTCGCTCTCTTGACTCAGAGTTCCTAGTCGGCGGAAATAGGGTTGACTGTTTTCGTTGAGTTCGCCATTAATTTGAGCTAAGACAATAAATTGATGCGGTCTGTCAAAACTACGCTTATGTTTGGGAATTTCCTCAATTTTAAATTTGATTTCTTGGGCTTGCCATATACCAGGATGGTTATACCTAATTAAATTGGTAACTTCAATTTGTTTGCCACTTTGACCGTTGATGACTAGGTATGAACCCTTCTCAATTTCTCGGCGTTTTTTGATTTGAGTTGCTTTACCGAATCGCTCGTCAAATTCTTTTTTAGCTAGAGTAACTTGTAATTTGTCTTGATGAGTAAATTCAACTGAGTCAAATAGTTTACTAAATTGAGAAGTTGGGCGAGATTCGAGTTTAGCTTGCTCAAAATATTCATTAGTTTTACTAATAATAACTTCTACAGGGGAATAGCCATTAGCCTGGATTCCTCTATCTATGTATACGTTTTTATTTTTCTTATCTCTAATATAGTTGACTTCTCTGTAAAGGTAGCGACTATTTTCAGCGATCGCTTCCATATCTGGTTTTTTGGCACTTTTGAATAAGTCAACGGCAATTTGGTTTTGAAATGCTGCTGATTGAATCATTTTCCGATACATCTGGCTGTTAACGGAAAAAGCTTTTTGGATAATTTCATTATTTCTATTCCTAACAGATGCAAGCTCTACAAATTCTTGCATATATTGAATGTAATCTTGTTTAGCTTGCCGCGTTCGCTCGTTAGGATTTCTTTCACGCTGCTTTTGTTCTGATTGAATAACAGTAGGCAGAATTTTTTTATAGTGCTTGGCAACTGCGTCGAGATATGCCGATTTCTCTTCAGCGGTGCTGTAATTTTTGAGGATAGTAATCTCTGACTCTAGTGCTTCAATCGCGGTGAGGTGATTGTTGATCGTACCAACGCTGATCCCATCGCTCATGTGGATAGCAATTTCTTCAAATTCTGGCTGCGATCCATCTGTCCCGTAAAAAGATTGTTTTTTCAGCTTAGGAGTAGGAGCGTAGGCATTTTCTAGCTGGTTTCTATATTCTGCTTCTTCTGCAAGGTAGGGATAGCATTTAGCTAAGGTAAATCCGATGCAGTCGCCGTCGTAGTCGCGACCTTGCCGTTCTTGCTCTGATTCTAAAACGAGCGATTCAATATTCAGACCTAGTTGATTTAACCGCTCGATTTCTCTATTAAAGTTAATAGCAAACTTTATTTTTTCTGAAACATCTAAAGCATTAATATTGGTATTGAGATAAGCTTGAATCTCATCGCTGTTAAATGTAGCATCTCGTTCTCTTACCTGGGTAACTGCATCTTTAACTTGCAAGAGAATGCGGTTGTAGATTTGAGTGAATGTTTCATCACTAACTGCGATCGCCCCATCCAAAGGATTTCTGTCTGATCCCAGTATGTCTTCTACAACTTTGTTAGTAGAAATGCACAAGCCATTTGAATTGAGGAATGGCGAACGAAAGTTAAGAACTTTTTCTTCTGCGTTATACCAAGGTATGCAGATTTCGCCGTTCTTTAACTCTTTAGAAGGAATCACCATTGCTCGCTCAAATAGTAAACTCTTACCAGTGGCAATGTCCTTCCATTCATTTTGTACGAACCTAGCTAGCTCTTGCTGTACTTTTTCTGTTTCTAAAATTTGGCAATGACTCATCAGGTCGGCTTTGATGAGTCGGTACATAATTAGATCTTCTCTAGGCTCGGTTTCTTCTAAATTACCCTCATGATCTATTTCATATTTTTCTAACTGCTTGCTGTATTGTTCTATAAATTCCGGCAATTGATTCGATTTTATAGCTTGTTTGACATCCTTTTCCAACTGAGTTTTCTGTTCTTCATTAAATTCCTGACGTTTTTCATATTTTTCGCAGTATAACGCTGCTAGTTTTCGCGGATCGTCTTGGGCTTCTTTGAGTCTTTTGGCTTGAGCTTCTAATTCTTCAGCAAAATCTTTGATTCCGATGGGGAATGAAGCTAACATTTGTGAAATAGCGGTTTTTCCTCGTTGGGATTGTGACTTTTCGCCCAGCCAAATCTTTTGTTTATACAATCCAGGCTCTATTTGTGGTTTTAGGGGAGTACCAGGTCTGTCCTTGTCCGTTCCCTTGAAAGAGGATAGAGGTAAGATGAGATCGATTTTTGGCTTGTTGTTTGGCTCTAGATATCTTAGATCGTCTAGGTTGTTAGGTTTTAGAGTGCCTTTGCCAAATCTAAACTGGGTGTCATCGCCATCTTGAGATGTCCAGCCAAAGCGGTGTTGGATGACGCGATAAGGTGCTTTTGTATCGTTTTCTCTATTGGTGAGGCGGTTGTAAATCTCTGTAGATATTTGTCCGTAGCAGTCACCTGTAAGCCTACAAGCTTGTTCGTCATCAATGATGCCACCATTTCTACCACTAGTGTCATCAACAACTAGAATGCTAAGTTCTTCAGTAAGCGCATTTTCGCAAGAGCCAAGGAAAATTGACCCGTAAGCACCCCTGTCTTTGCGGTCGGGGCATAGTTTATCTATAACTTCCAAACATTCTTTGGGTCCGTAGAGTAATCTAGACTTAGATGAAAGGAGTAGTACGTGACTGTCTGGATGGTTTTTGAGTTCTGTGGCTGTTGAAGTTTCATCCATGTGACCGAATGAAAATTCAGTATTGGGAAGAAAATACTCTAGTAACGTATTATTTAATTCTTCATCTAGTAAAGATTCAGCATTATTGAGGTCATTGTCGATGTGAATCCATTGGTTTAGTTTAGTATTGAAATGCTTAGCAGTAATTGTCATAGTTGGACATTTCAACAAGGAGATTTAATAATGGTGCAGTATTCACGCTTAAAACGTTTTTTAAATCAAAATAAAAAGGAAATAAATTCTGACGGTAGTTTGAAGGCAGAATGTGCTGAGGGTATGCGTTCTCGTGGTATGTCAGAAGCAGCTATTACAGATTTTGCTGCCAGATTGAAAGCCCAGTACGAAAGACTGAAGCAGCTTGACGAAACCGACCCCGAACAGTGGGTTGTTTACACTGCCTACGATGTTATCTTCACAGAAGAAGAGAAGCAGCAGTTTAATCCTGATGGTTCTTTGCGCCAGGAGTACCAGCAAGACATGCAACGGCGCGGTTACAGCGAAAATTGGCTGGAAGAGAAAGAGCGTCTGAAAAAAATTGAAGTCGAGAACTTCGAGCAATTGTCGGTGCAATACGCCCAGGTAGGAATTAATTTCCCAGAGCAACAAGCGATCGCTCGTGCTAGTAATTTTGCTCGACTTCAGAATCCAGCTCAAATGTATAGGCTTCGACAAGACATTCGTAATGCCGAAAAGATATCCGAACTTTCTATAGGTTTGGAAAGCGACGATTACGAACAACAGCGCTGGCAGCAGTTTTAACATTCCTTTAGCGATCGCTTTAAATGGGGTCAAAGCGATCTTAAGAGAATTGTTATCTCTACTGGATCTAATAAAATTCTGATTTTATCTCAGATATCTGTTGATTCTCGATCGGGTGATGTAACACTAAAACCATAAATATGAATACAAAAGTGACTGACTGAATGTTAAGAATAAATAGCAAGCGGCTCCCAACCGGATTCATTATCAGAATTTCTATAAAACTTCATTAATAACTGAAGTCAACATCTTTTTTAGCTGCTTTCAATTGTTGTTTTTGCAGTTGTTGAATTGCTGGAACAATCTTATCTAGTATTGTTGCATCTTGCTGGGTCAGTTGCGTTGCTTCTATTTCTTGCCATTGCCCATTGGTGTATGCAGTTTTTAGAAGTTGTTCTCCATTGGAGTTGCGGGTCAAAGTGAGTATATTATTATCGAGCTGGGCTGAATATCTGTTACCGCTAAAGAAAGTCGTGTTAAGTGTCAGAAGGTATGCTGTCACTATAGTAGAGTAATGGGAGTATGACGGTATAGGGCTGATACAAGGCGTAGGGTGGTAGGTGTCCCTAGAGCTACTACCTTCCACGCTTGTTGGTATTGGTTTGACATCGGATTGGGCGATCGCATTTAGATGCGATACAGGAATCTCTGTTTCCTTCTTAGTTTTTGTTGTTTGTTGTCTCTCGTTACCACCTAACTGAGTTTCGTGTATCCAATTGGGAACTCCTGCTAAGTTTACTTCTGCGATCTGTGCTGAGACGATAGGTACTGTGACTTGACTGGGGTTATCTTCAACAGTGTCAGAACGAGCGCCTTTGGCACCATTGCCGCTAGCAATCTCAGTTATGGTAGGGGATATAGTCGATCCCCCTGCTTCGACATTTTGCTTTTTGACATTGCTTCTCCTCTTCTTACCCTTAATGGCTGTTAATTGGGGATGCCGAGCTGCAACAATAGCTGGCATATCTTTAGTTGGATCGAAGGATAAGCCGCGTTGGATTAACTTAGGAAAGGTGTAATTGCTGCCAATAGAATATCCAGCAATCTGCCAACCATCTTTGGAGTAGCTAAATCCACTCATAAATCTGTCGCCAGAAAACTTAGGTAACACTGCAATACCATGTTCCCGTTCCAGGCGTTGAATAAATTGACTGACAGTGGGCGAAGTTGCAACCAGAGCGTCGATGATTTGGGCAAACTGTTGCGTTAGTGACTCCTGATTTGAGGTGTGGTGCTTCTGTCTGATGCTAGGAGCGCGGCGGGTAGTATAACCAGTTTCGATGCCATGTTGTTTTTTAACAGCTGCTGCTACTCTAGAGTTGCTACATAAAAGGATTTCCAACCCATACTCTTGCTCCAACTTGCGGAGGGTAACTTGAGATTTCCACCAGTCCCAAGAATCGTTGACTGTTGTACCATCCATCCTCACCCTACTCGCGACTATATGAATATGAGCGTTGTTTGCGTCGTCGTGGCGAACGACGAGCCACTGACACTCGTGAGTTCCTTCTCCCACAAACCCCATTGCTTGTAGGTAACGCTTGCTAATTTCTGCATATTGCTTGTCTTCTAAACGTTCGCGGTATCCGGCTCTATCTGGCAGCGAGAGAATGATGTGACTACAGGTGCGCTGTACGTTTGGATTGAGGTCGCAAGTGACTCTCAATTGGGCTGCTAGCTGTGCTGGTGTTGTTCCCATCATGTTAGTAGCAATAGTGACAGGATTTTTCCGTTCGTTCAGAACGTAAGCCAACGTTCCCCAGAAGCTTGCGTGCTTGTAGTTCTTGCCTATCACTACAATTATGAGTTTTGTTGAATTAGAGTTGCATTTTATACAATACTATTTTTGCTAGCAGAGTGGAGACAAAATAAACCAGGAAAAATTTCTGGGTTGAGGATTAGTGCTAGTCATGAGAAAGCATAGGATACTCAGACAAACGCAGGTGGTTGGAAACGTGCTTTGTTTTAATATACGTGGACTAACTGTTGCAGGCGATCGATATCTTGAGATCGTAGAACTGGATAGCGATCGCAACTGTGAGCGATGGCTGCCAGCTCTTGCGTTCACTGCTTGTAGGTAGAGTTGCCGATGATGCCTTCAGCTGCCTCATTATCTAGCTTGTAGTTCATTGTCTACACAATTGGGAAAATCAAATTTGACAATAATTATTTGTCGCTTAGAGTTTATCGGATAACTACGATATAGGCTTATACATTGTTGCTTTACGCTGAACGAGCAGCAATTGACTATCAATTAATTCCTTTTTGACTTTTAATCTGTCTATTTGAGTTATTTTATTGATAATATCTGATGAAATAAAGTGAATTATTTAGGATTTGACCAACCACTTCTCTTTGGAAGTTCGTTCATCTGTATTAAGTATTAAGTTGTTCAGTATTATTTTACTGCTTGTTTGAGTATTCAATGATTTGTCCTATTCCTTGACCGTTACACGATACAAAATTTGTAGGTAGATGTATGGTGAGGTGGAAGCCACTGAATTCTAAATGGCGATCGGGGCAATTTTGGTAAAACCACTGTTTTGCCTCTTCTTCTGTGCTGAAAGTTTGCTGGGCAACTTTTTCTGGGGGTAGGTGCCAAGCGTTATTGGAATCTAGGCTACAAATGTATTTTGGCACGAGCGAACTCTCAATGACTTAATACTTAATATTTGCATGGCATTTTGATTTTTCTACTTCGCTCACAATCTGAATCTTTCCATCTTGCAGCCGATATTCAAAGCAGCGTCCATCAGGTAGTTCTATAATAGTCGTACCATTTCTTTCGTAAAAGATTGAGCGATTGCTAGCTTTGTGTTCGGCAATTTCTTTTTGTACGCCTGCTTGTGCTAAGCGTTCCAGTTTTTTGCCCCATTCGGAAAATTTACTATTGTTCATAGTTTTATCTATTTTGCTAGTTGAGAAGCAGCAAAGTTTTTGTGCTGCAAGCAGAGCTTTATTAGTTGGTTGTTCTATTTTGACAAATTGCAACCGAACTGAGAATCGTGCTGCAAGGCTTTCAAGCATCAATACACTTTTTTTAGGGAAAGCTGTTGGCTAGTATACTGTTAAGTGTATGTACATATATGACTGATTGCGAGAGAGATTCTTGAATTTATCGAATCGGGAAAATTTCCTTCAAACTCGTTATGCCACGTCTTCTCTATTCTTGCTAGCAGTTTCTAGATTATTCCGCATCTTCCCTAACCCATAAGCTTCCATTCCAGCTGCTTGAATGTGGTTTTCAATAGCTTCTAGCAGAGGCATAATTTCTGCAATTGGTACTGTGCGATCGCCATACAGCTTGCATGTATTGCGAATGGTAAATATGAGTTCTCTAGCTTTGCCCAGATTTTGGTAGACAAGGATTTGATCGATCATGGGGGGAGTAGGGAGTTCCCTACGTAAGGCAGATCTTTCTATATATTCGGCAACGGTAGTATTAGACTTCTTTGCTTTCTTTTTTACTTCGGTGTAGTCATCATCATTGAACCTTACTGTCACTCTATTGCTTTTTTTCTGCTTTCCCATCTTTGCTTACAGAGTTATTTTTTATACATAACTATTTCATTTATAGCATCTTCAAACATAGCTGGCGCAATGGCAGCAGTAGGAAAATGCTAAGTTTTCATGGATAAGATAGCGACCCCGTAGCTATAGCAAGTGTCGTTCGACGGCGATCGCTCTCAAAAATACTAGTTATAAAAATTACAAAAAACATACTGAGAAGCAGAATTCGCGTACTGAGATTTTAGTGCATACACTATTCACATTGTTAATAGACAACCCCTGCTGCCACAAAGCTCAGAGTATTGATGAAGGCAAGGCAATCGAAAATACTAGCACGCGATCGTAGTCTTGTTGCTCGGTAGTTGATGACTTAATTAAGTGTGTATCAACGGTAGGAAAGTCACATAGTATGATGCCTAGGAATAGTTGAGGTGCAATCGCTGCTATACTGCAAAAAAATACAATCGTAATACAAAAGCCACGCCCGTTATTGTCAGCAGTGAAGCTTATTGAGAATAGCTGAGGAGAAGCGAGATGCTGTAAACATAGCTGGCGCAAGCGTGTAGGGCTGTTGCGGCAGCGCCGTACTGCGGGTGGTCAAGCGGGGCTTCAAAAGCTGATGAGGAGAGGAGTCTATCCGTTTTGTCTGCCTTAGAATAACTAAAATCGAGATTGGGGAATGTTCCTGGAATATCCAGGGAATATTCCGGGAATAGCAGGGGAATAGTAGGAGGGTTAGGGATAGGGTAGTGTAGGGAATATTAGGAGAATATTCCAGGAATAGCAGGGGAATATTCCAGGAATAGCAGGGGAATTACGGAGGACGATTCGCCATTGCTTGTTTAGAGTGATGTTACGTATGCGATCGATGAAAATTGTTTCAAGGCAATTCTTAACTCGAAGCTGTTGTGCGATCGATAGTTAGCGCGCTAACAATATTGATGCCCTGTTGAGTTGCAATTAATAATCTATGAGAGGTTTTGCGATCGTTAAAAAATTAGCAGCTTTACATTAGCTGCTAGTGATGGAAGGTGAGAAGGATTAAAAAATTAGCAAGCTTGAATTGTTAGTAATTTGTGAGTGTAGTAGAGGGCGGCAATGTCGTCAATCGCTTTCATAGTCTCCCGCCAGGGGTAGTAGCAGTCGCCGATAATCCAACTGGTATTGGTAGAGAACAGTTGTTTGCGAAGTTGGAATTCGTAATAAAGGCTGTTGATACTAGCAATTTCAATCTGGTTGGACGAGTCGATGCAGTCGAAGCGTTTGAGCAATTGGTAGAGTGCTTCGTTGATGGAGGCAACGCGATTGTTAGCAGTAAAGATACCGTACATCTGAAGATTCCTCGATAGTGTCTTGCTAGTAGGTGCAAAGCGCTTGAATGTATTAACAGTTCGCTAGTCACTCCTGAAGGGCGATCGAGTTGAGCGGTTTTAGTATTTTTTGAATTAAAAACTTTAAATTCATGCCAAGGAAGATACTTCGACAGGATTTTATAGAATTGGCGGTGATGCGTAAGCGTGATAGCGACGATGGAATTGTCATGAGCTATTTGCAAAATCGTCGCCGAGGGCAGACGGAGTTGGCGTGCGAGGCTCTGCGGGCATATTATTTACCCCTAGCACTCTTGGATGCGGGGCTGTCAGGTAAAGAGTTACGGGAAGTAGCCATCGACGCGATCGCTCAACTAGAAGCGCAGATTGGAAAGATCGAGCGGATGTGTGACTTAGAGAGAATGGCACGAAGATCGGTGCAGCCGCCGACAGAACGACCGACTGCAAAAGGCGACACAGATGTTGCTGCATTGCCGCAGCAGGTATCAAGTGCTAAAATTGCATCTAGAGATACGGGCGGTACAGCTACAGGCGAAGAGCCAGACGAAGATGAAGAGGGACAAGCGGAGTTACCTCATGACGAGGTTTGGGATGCCATGTCACAGCTGCGACTGGAATAAAGTTGTGACACTCCGCCAGAAGAAGATTTCCTCTGACTCGCTATCAGTTGCTTTGAAAGCACATTAACAATCAATCCTCCACGATTCCATGACGCTTCTCGATGTGAGCCAAGTATTCTAGCTCAGTCGGCGTAAACACTACAGGTCGCTCCAGCAGATTCAGAATCTCCACCTCGAACGGGTCTAGATTACATTCCCGTAACTTGGCTAAGCGAGCGCATATTTCCTTTAACTGTGGTTCCTCTTCCGATGATAAAGGCTTAACCTGCTGATGTTTGAGAATATGGCTGTGCATCATCATCCTATCTACATCCCTCACCCAAACTTCAATAGTGCTTTCCCCGACAGCAGCAATCCGCCCCCTATATCCATGAATCCTTTTGTTGTCAGGCGCATCGATCTCTAGCAGCCCACCTTCACGTAAATGCAACTGCGGGGCAATAGCAGATTTCAAGTGCTTGAGATTAATTAACTCTCGTTCTCCTGTGTCAAATTCCACAATAGCAGAGTCAGAGTTAGGTAGATCCCAGATTGTACCAGACTGACTGGGGAAGAGGGGATGAGCGATGGTAACAATTACGCGATGGTCGCGGAGCGAACCGCCTTCGGCATCGCCGCTTTGTAGCTTCTCTGGTTGTGTAAGAGTCGTCTTACCAATGCTAGCAGTGTTCATCTTGGCAACAGTGCCATGTTTGGTCTTGTATGTCCGTGTAGAATCGTCACTTCGGATTTCCGAAGTGAGAGTCTTGCGAATGTTCCTAACAGTCTTTTCGTCTACTCGGCAGGCTTTAGCAATTTGGGTGTTACTCCACTCCTGCCACTCCTGGTCGCAAAGTAAAGTCATAACTGCACGGCGCTTGTCTTCCCGACTGCGGGGCAAAGCGGGTTTATGGTCAGCATTAGCCCCGACAGAGTACAGGACTGCATCTCGCCTTGAACCCTGATAAATGACGCAGGCGATCGCTTCTTTTTCTTGATTGCGATGGGCGTGCCATCGATGAAAGCCATCAGCCAACCAGTAGGATTCGCCATCGAAAAAAACGATAACAGGCTCTAGTTCTTTCCCGTCTCCTATCTGCTCCTCTAGCAGCAATACGTGCTTTAAATCTATAGCAGCTCTCGGCTGCGTTCCACCATCGCAGCGGATTTCGTCAAGTCCCAAGTACGAGATAGGTAGCGACTCTAGAGCGCGTGAATCATCTTCTGTTTGAGCCATCGCATCAACAGGGGGTTTCCTTTCCCCTTTAATCAAGTGCTGCCCAATCTGCGATTAAACGCTATTGGTAATACTATTATAGCAAGTAATACTTGCTATAATAGAGTAATCTAACCTCGTATGACAAAATAAAGATGAAGCATCTTCAGACTCACACAGAGAATGGCAGGAAAAGGACAGCCCAAAGGATTCGTCGGTAATCCGATTGGGAAGAATCAATATGTAGACAAAGCTGGTATGGGGGAGCGTACCAAGACGCTCAGCGTCCGCGTCACCCTAAATATGGATCAAGCAATCAGAGATAGCATCAAGGCTAAGGGAATAACTCTCACTCAATGGGTGGAGGATGCGTTTGAGAGGAAACTCAAAGATCTTGAGCAGGAGTCCAAGGATGATTGATATCCTCACGGTTCGCGTATGGAAAGGATTTCAATTAATCTAATTCGGGCAACAGGGGTGAAACGATCGGGGCATTTTTGTCCAGCCAAGCTTCCGAGTTATGTGAAGGTAAAATTCACGTTCCAATTCATTGTTCGACTTCAAGTCAGTCTGTAATTCTTGCCGCGAAACATTCGTCTGGTGGATTCGCAAGATTTCCGCCATTTGCTGTTGGTCAGTTTGAGCGAAGCTGCTGGCGGGACATTTCTTCGGCTACTAGCTCGGCAGAGCGCTGCTCAATTTTCTGCCGTCGCTCTGTTGGCAAGCGCGACAGTTTTTCTTTCAACGTTATTGCCACGATTTTTCTCGCTCTCCTTTAGGTTAGGCTAAATCAGCAGCAATCTAAGATATAACAGAGTAGAGATTTTTGCGTTATCTTCTTCCCAGTGTAAGGAAGAGTATGAGCGATCGAGCATGACAGCAGCAAAGACCAAGACCGTACCCGACATAGTAGTAACGCTCGATCTAGGTGCCAGTAGGACGAAGGCGATCGCCCAGCAGTTCGGGAATGCTGCACCTGTAGTGGTGAGCATGGAGCCAGAGTTAGCAGATATTTCCTCCGAGTCAGTCAAAGATTTAAACAGCGAGGGCATTCCCGAAAATAGTTGTTGGGTGGAAGTGCCTGGGGTGGATCATTTTGCCGTGGGTTACTTGGCAAGGACTAGATTTGGCGGCATTTCCCAGTTGCGGGATCTCAAGTATGAATTGGCAGTGCCTAAGATTGCGGGTGTTTTGTGGGTTTTACAGCAAAAGCTGGGCTTAGCGGCACGTTTTAGCGTATCGATGTCATTGCTCTTACCGCCAGGAGAAGTCAGCCAACACGATAAGGTATTGTTGCTATCGAAGCTAGCAGCATCTTTAGCCAAGTTTGATACGCCCAGCGGTCAATTGCGCGTGAAGATTGTAGATTTTGAGTTGATGCCAGAAGGTGGAGGTGTTTTCGGTTATCGAGTCGGGCAATTAGGTGCAGATTACAAGCAAAAGACGATTGCCTTAGTCATGCTGGGCTACAGAAATGCTAGTTGCTTCATCTGCGATCGCGGCAACCTCAAACCTGGCACGAGTAGCGATCTAGGTATGTTCTGGATGGTGAACAACTTCGTCGGTCGTGCCAAAGGCGGGTTGTCTAGAGACGATCTGCAAGTCGTGCAGGCTTTGGTTGGTGCTGGAGCCAATGGCAATCTAGAGGTGCTGCAAGGGTTGTCGAGAAAGCGTTCTGCTAACGATATCCGTATAGATGGAGAAGCATTTGCCGCCGCTGCTAGGATTTCTCGCGACGAATACGCGCGGGCAGTCGTGCGCTGGATTAAGTCTCTTGCCCCAACCGAACTGGATGAGGCGATCCTGACTGGCGGTACTGCTGAATATGTAGCACCAGAACTAGACGCTTATTTTGCTAAAGAAGGCATAACAGTAATTTGGAATGGCGGTGTGATGGTGTCGCCAGATCTACTTGCTGGGGAGTCCCTGAGCAGATACGCTGATGCATGGTCACTACACGCTAAGAGTTTTGAACGGTTTAGTGCCAAGTACAAAATACCTACTTTTAGTAATCCTACTCCATCTGTAGCTGCTAAAAAAGCTAGCAATGTAGCTGTCAATAATTCTCCTGAAAGAAATGATGTTTCTGACGGTAATAACACTTCTACTAGTAATGGCAATTCTGCAAAAAAGCAAATCACAAAATATGTTAGACCTAAAGATTTTATAGAAATGCCTGATAAACTGTAACATTCTCCACGCAAGCTAGAGGGCGATCGCTTTCTGCTTCACAACAGCAGTGTTAAAAAGCTGAAAAAAAATCAGCCCTGAAAAGGCTGGTTTCTATAATTTCCGGAGAAATTTTTTCGGTTTAGTAAGCAATTTCTTCCGCAGCAACTTCAGCAACAAAACTACTGTCACCCCTAGTTATTGGTTGTTCGACGAGTTCGAGTTTCCGGTATGTCGCTTGCCGTTTTAGCCATTGTTCGCGGCGCTGCCAGCTGCGTTGATTGTACTCGATCAACTTTTCTAGGGAATAGTCAAACTTGTCTTTAGCAAATGCAAGTAACTGTTCCATAGTGTACTTGCGTTCTTCAGCTTTACCGAAGCTAATTTCAAAGTGTTGTTTGAACGTTTCCCAGTCAAAGGCTTCCCCTAGCTGCCGCTGGGCAACTTTACCATACAGTTCGCGGATAGAATAGAAGACTGCATTATACTTGCGGGAGTCGTAAGCTTCGATCCGGTACTCGCCCATAGCAGCATCGTTAATTAGAGATAGTTTCTTGGTGTTAGCCATAGTTGTGTCCTCTACAAGTAGCAAGAGTGATTTTTTCCGTACAGGCGCAGCCTTTTTTGGCGCTGTTAACCTGCACGAATAGTTAAGCTTTTCTGTTTGTCTAGGCGCAGCCTTTTCACTAACTAGAAAAAAGAGAACGCCTCTATCCAGATATTGAAAGCAGGTGTAGGCGTTCTTTGTGGTTTAAAAACTAGGTAAAATAATATAACTACCGAGTATTTCAACCAAAGCTATGAGTAAAACTAAGTTAGAGCAAGCTTTGGAGCTAGTAAACAGCAGAGGTGTCGTCGCACCCAAAGACTTTGAGTCGCGAAACATTCCCGTCAGCTATCTCCAGCGTTTAGAACAGCAAGGAATACTGATGCGCTCCAATCGGGGCGTGTATACCTCTATGAAGTACTCCGTCACGGAGAAACACAGCTTGGTTGAAGTCTGCAAGCGAGTGCCAAATGGAGTGATTTGTCTGCTTTCGGCACTACAGTTTCACTCCTTGACTACCCAGTGGCCGTGGCAAGTTTGGCTGGCAATCCAGAACAAAGCACATCGTCCCAAGATTGATTATCCACCCGTACAGATAGTTTATATGTCTGGGGAGGCATTCACGGTGGGCGTTGAAACACATGAATTTGAGGGAGTGACAGTACGAGTGACGAGCGCGGCGAAAACAGTGGTGGATTGTTTCAAATTCCGCCACAAGGTAGGGCAAGATGTGGCGATGGAAGCGATACGAGACTACTTGCAACAACGACGTTATTTGAATGAAAAATGGGGTCCACGCAGCGAACTGCACTACTATGCCAAAATTTGCCGAGTTGAAAACGTGATGAAACCTTACCTGAAAGCATTTTCATTTTGCTAGAGGTATACTTATGAAGAACGTAGCAGCCTCGGTCAAGCAGCGCTTGTTAAACTTCAACCGCTCCCAGGCACAGCCAGAAGAGTTTCAAAAACTACTAGGGCGTTACGCTTTGGAGCGGTTGCTGTATCGCTTGAGCCTTTCAAGATCGATTTGGTTTCGGCTCTCGATCCATTCAATTTCTATATTGCCAAGCGCGTTCGTAAGTGCGATCGCCTTCAAAATTCCGCTCCTTTGGGCGTGCTACAATCCTCCCAACAGCTAAACAAGTGGATTATGGACTTAGTTTTCGATGACTGGCTACGGCAGCAGGAACTAGAGGCTTTTCGCTTAGCGAATTCGACAATTGCAACGCGAGCTTGCCCAACACCGGACTCGACTTTTTGCGCCACAGCCAGTAACTGAGTTTATGGCTGACTCCGCTCAACCCCAGTCAAAAAGCAAACAGGTGCGTTTTGTTAATGCTAGCCAATCACTCGATCGGAGTCGTGGCAACGTATGGTGACTTTCCAACTGAAGCAAATTGATGTCCTCCCAGGTCAGCGAGTCGTATTGCGGCACGTCAACTGGCAGCTGTTTGAGGCAATCTTGGCAGAGTTAGGCGAGCATCGCACTATCCGTTTGGCTTACAGCAAAGGAACGTTAGAAATTGTGGCTCCCCTACCAGAACACGAGCAATCCAAAGTCGTCATTGCCGATTTATTGAAAGTGCTGCTGGATGAACTAGACATGGACTGGGAGCCATTAGGATCGACGACTTTCCGGCGAGAGGATATGCAAGCGGGGATCGAACCGGATGAGTGCTTTTACATTCAAAATCACGCTTTGATGATTGGTAGAGAGCGCATCGATCTCAGTACCGATCCACCCCCCGACTTGGCAATTGAGATCGATCTCACATCTAGTACGCAGTTAAGCGCCTACGAAGATCTGCGCGTTCCAGAAATCTGGCGTTATCAAAATCGTCAGTTACAAGTCTACGTACTGAGTGAAGGAAGGTATATTGCATCTTCCACTAGTCTCATTTTTCCCGACTTTCCCGCGATTGAGGGCATTTCTCAGTTTTTCGCCTTGAGTCGCACCGCAGGCACTCGTCCTGCTTTGAAAGCTTTTCGTACTTGGATAAAAGAGCGGCAGCAAGCGCAGGAGCGATCGTCCGAGCTAGGAGGGCAATTCTAACTAAAATCGGTTGTTAGCCGCTCTTTTCCAAACAGATCTCATACGCGCACCGAACGATCAAATCGCGATCGCAAGCATCGTCAATCGCCAAAATTAAACCAAAAATTTCAGACTTGGCAATTGTAAACGTTTCGCCCGTGCTGAGGCGAACGAGCGCAATTCCTTTATCTGTCTTTGTTACTATTAAATCTCGAACTAAATTCATTGTTAGTAAAAGTTGCTAGAACTCTCCGATTGGCTATTTGATACCTTCCCCCAGCAATCTCCTTGAAATCAGAGAGGATTTCGTTGAATCTGTAAATCTGCAATAGTTGCTGTACGGGAATTCAACATTCCTGTAGTAGCGATCGTGTTTTGTCAACATAGAAATGAGTGCGTCCGAAGTATACGTGCTTGAGAAACTTGGAAGTGTTTCAGAACTTTAATTTTACCGATAAATATGAGTCAGGCAGTCGAGAATAACAAATAACATGAAATTAACAGAAATTGTGTTCGGCGCAGCGATTGGGTCTTTCGATCATTCGATCGGACGCAGTATGCTAAAGCAAATAGATTATCAATCCCAAATTTATCCTAGCCGGACGGCTTATGGTTTCTTGGATACAAAACCGGAATTAGTTGAGCAGAGTGAATTTGTAGTAGTCAAGAATTTGCCCAATTTCTTCAATTACGCTTAAGCCGTTCAATTGACCGATATCTGCAACATCTAGTTCTACTGAAGCATTCTCAAACAGAGCATAACAAACTCTTTGCGGATCGTGTCTAGAGATGTAGTAAATCCCATCTGGCTGGCTCGGATGCAGACACAAAGCACGACTCCACCTTTGACTTAGATGGCGATCGCGTCCAGTACATATTTCGGCATCAGCTCCAATATGTGCCAGCCCATTTCCTGTTAAGTCAACAAACCGTAGCGGTCTGTTGCTGGTAATACTTGCAAGATTGCGCGTAGACAACGATCTTTCACTAATGTCTCTAGATCCCGTTGACCAACCCAGGGTTTCGATGAAGGCACCGTAGAGATCGCCAGCACAGTACAGAACACCATACTCTTTTTTAGGATCGTCGAATCTGTTGATTGCATCCTTGGCGAAGTGGATAGCTCCATATTTGCTTTTATGAATGCGAAACCAAGGTCCGCTAAAGTTAGTTAGTAGCAGTTGGCGATCGTTCAGGTCATCAGGTGGATTTGGATGGGCTGCGACATTTTGACTCAAAGTTTAAGCCGCTCCTTGCTCTCCAGAGGCGCGTGCCGCTACCAAAACATCCTCTATTTTTCCCTGCCGCAACATCTCTAGGGGACTTGCTCCATCCAGCCAGATATTGGGATTGAGCATAAATGCAGCTTGCATCCAAGGCTCTGACTCGTCAAGTGCGGCAAGCACCGACTCTAGCCCAGAAAGAACACCATTTTCAGTAAATTGCCATTTGGGGAAAAGGTAGCCGCGCTTGCTGGTAGTTAGGGCAATCAGCTTACCTTTACTGCAACGCTTATGGATAGCTTGACGACTGATGCTAAGCAATTCTTCAACTTGGGATATGGTCAACGAACCTCCTTCTGCATTGAGCAACCGCTCTCTAGCAGCAATGCCGCGTAACCTAGCCCTTTCTAAAGGGTCTGCCGCATCAATCGCTCGATGGGCTTCTGTCTCTTGCATGAGTTTGACTAACATCTGGGTGCCAGAGGTGGGGTTTTCAGGCAGTCGCTCGACGGGGTATTGCTCGATGGCTTGCAAAACAGTATCGAGGACAAGATCTACTAAAGCCGCCTTTTTTGGTTGACTGCTGAGGGAGCGGAGCTGAGAAACATGCTTTTGGAGAGAGGTTTCCTGCTGTTCCCGATCTTGTGGAGTTTCCTGTCCTGCTCGAACGGCAGCTGGAGCAGATCTTCTTTTTGCCCTGCCAGTTTTATGTTTTTTGGTAAACATGATATCTTCTTGACTCTAAATCTAAAATAATTTATTTTCGTCAACTTCGTCAACCAGAAAGAGAAGGCGGGTTGAGAATGAGACAGCAATCGCGCTAAGAAAGCATGGCATCAGTTCTCCATCTGATGCCGTATTGCTACCAGGGGATTGTGACGTTGCAACTTTTCTTGGCGCTCGGATTAAACGATGCCCTCCGAGATAGGCATTAGTATTAGGTAGCCAGCAGTTTTTCTAGGTCAATCAGCCGCACCACATCGCGCTTGTGCAGTTTGTAGCGTTTGATTTGGGCAGGAATCTCAATCGGTATGTCTGCTACTTTAACAACGCTGTAATTATGTAGCTTATAGAGCTTGAGCGTTGCCAGGTCAAGCATATCTAGCATCGGCTGACGCGCTCCTGGCAGTAGCAAAATCTGGGGAGAAGGTATGACGGCACTCGCTGCTATCGTTGCTATGACTGCGGAATCTGCCAGCCATGGATCTTCTATCGGCTCTGCGTTTAGCTGTAGGAACGCTCCTGGTGCGATCGCGATCTTCCGTGAGGGAGACTGCACGAGTTGTTGTTGTATGCTAGGAGCAGTTGATTGCTGGAAAATCGACTTGAATAACTCCACCGCTCCAACGGCGAAGTCAATTGCCATGACAATAGCAAAAGCAATGATGGTGAGTTCGATGACAATGGTGAAAAAATTCTGTAACATTGGATTCTCCTAAATTGAGCTGGCGGCTGGTGTAGCGATCCGCCAGAGATAGATGAAAGTGAGATCGGGGCATGTGGCGGTTCCCTTGTCGCTCTTCCTCTGGTTCGGCGAAGCCGTTTTTTAGGAGAAAGCTGCGATCGTCAGCAGTAAAAAATTAATTCTTCTAGTTGCTCTAGAAGAATTAGTGTTGGTTTAAGTTTAAAAGAGATCGATAGATCGGGAGAATTCTCGAACAACTTTTAAGTGTCCTAGAGTACGGAGTTGCCGTTGTTGCGACTGATGAATTTCCTTTTGAATTTCAATTCTTTTTTCAAGCAATTGAGTTAATGTTTGAAAGTCATTTTGATTCATATTGCCTCCTTTAATAGGCATTATTTGCTACTGTTGGTGCAAAGCACTTTCTGAAGGAGGTATAATCCAAGGGGCGGGAGTCTACAGTTAACTTAACTCACACTAGCTCTCAACAGGAGTAACGCAATCTCCTGATATTAAACCATTGTGCAGTTTACGTTCCAGGCAATTTGGTAGCACCATTATCTGTGAATTTTCATAAGCTAATAATTTTCTCGACTGAGTTTGCCTGCTCTTACTTTCAACTTGATTGCGTAACTTTTAATGACTGAAAGTGCTGTAGAAACTGCATTAGCATACGTTGTGGAACTACCCTCCGTGACTAACTGTGTTTCTAAAATTTCGCACATAGATTCGTCTTGTAGGTCTATGCGATAACCGTATTCTATACTATCAAACCAAATTTCAATGTGAGGCTGGCTCGAAATGTTCATTATTGTATTTTTTTCTATAAAATTATGTTGAAAAGCTCAGCTCTTGCATCTTGCTTTTGACTTGAAAACTAGAGAATCAAGACTCAAATTACCTCGAACTGTGTGGCAAGAGCTGAGAAAACCTAATTAGATTACTAGCGATCTTTGCTCCTCAATCATGTTAATGATTCGATCGCTGTTGATCTGGATGCAAGTGGCAGATTCTTTCAGTCGCGCGATTGCATCTACGCCATTACCCCAACCCGTAACGTAGCCAATAGAGAAATCGCTACTGTCCAAACCAAAGTAGTTCAACACAAGAAATGCTCCACTTTCTGCTTCTATTTCCATCAATTCTCTGTGCTGGGCGTAGTCTTCTCCTTTATGAGCTAAAGCATGGAATAGTTCGTGAGCAAGAGTTTTAGCTTTGTGTAATGGCTCTAAGTTCTTACTAATGACAATTTTTTCGACGCGCTCGCCAATGCGATCGAACTTGCAGTAACCGTTGCGGAAGTCCATTGACTCCTCAAACACGGGAATTTGGCGCTTCGAGCAGGCTCGGGTCAGAGCAGCGTACAGTCCGGCATCGTCGCCGTGAAGGGGAGAAACCAGTTCGGGTAGCTCTTCGCCATCGGTCTGCGAGAGATCGAATACCGTCACCAAGTTGAAATAAGTAGTTTTCTTTTCCTTACCTTCCTCATCCAATTCTCCGGTTTTCTTTGTAAAGGGGGCGCGGATGGCGATGCCCTTTTCTCCCTTACGAACTTGCCTACCTGCTTTTTGCCAGTCGCGATAGCCTGCAACAACTGTTGCATCTGGATTTTGCATGAGAACGAGTAGGCAATTCTGCCAGCTATAGCGGTTCATAGAAAGGCTCTTCAATCGACTCATCATTGTTAGCCATTGCTGCCAACGACCGGAGTCAAGCAGAGATTGAATGCCCTGTTCGAGTTTCGCCATTGCCGCTTCGCGTTTTTCTTGAGCAAGTTCTATGTCAGTTTTGAGTCGGCGAGATTTGTTTGTGGTTGTCATAGTTGCAAGTTAGTTGGTGACAAAATAAAACCCCTGGATCGTTCCAGGATTTTAGGGGTTGAGGAGAGTGTGGCTGTAGCGCATCTGTTGTTAAAGCTCGTTCTTTTCGTAGCTCTGCATTAACTCCACAACCGCCCGACAGCGATCGAGATCGAACATGGCGATGTGAGTTTGCGATTTAGAAATTCCAAGTTGTTGCGACAACCATTTGTATGCTGCATTGCGAGTCATCTTGCCGGATTGCCACACGGGGTCGAAGGCAGCATGAGCAGCCTGCCGCCATTCCCGCAATTGTCTATTGGCTAAACTTCCTTTGGGAGAGCCGTTTTGATGTGCGCCCACATAGGCATCGCAGTCAGGATATTTGGTACAGATCCAAACTCTACCAAAACCCTTTCTACCGTAAATGTTTTCTGCACTGGCAAGAGTTATTGGACTGCCGCAATAGGGGCAGCAGGTCATTGAGGAGAAGAGCTGTTTCATTACTTTTATCGTTCTTCTGTCATCAGTTGAACGATTTGCAAGGCAGTGTTTGAATGAATAAACTGCAACTTCATAGTTACAGATTCGGCGCTGTCAACTTGACATTGAATGCTACCTTTTTGAGTAATTTGTCTAAACGTATAGCAATCATTTAAATTTTTATTTAGGTAATAATCTGCCCTGCAAGCTACTAGTAGTTTCTTCAGAGCTTCTTGACGTTCCTTTTCCGCTTGCTCTTTGGCAGCACGCTTTTCAAGTAATTGCTGCCATTCAATTTCTGCTGGAGCTATCAATTGCCTCCCAATTTCAGTAAAAATGACTTTAGACGATTTACTTAGACTGATGCCCATCCGAATATTTAAGTCGTGGATTTGAGCAATCAATCGCTTATTCTCTACAGTTAAATAGAGTTCTAAACCATCAGTTCTTGTTAATAAAACTTTGTTTGTTTGGTGGCGATAAAATTTAGATGTCCATTCAGACTTTTGCGAGAAGAGATTCCTGACTTCTAGCAAATTGTTCTCGAACTTATGCATTGTGTTATTTATTCCAAAAATGGTGATAAAGGCAGGTAAGCGTCCTAGTTATTTTTTGTGAATGAATGCAATCCCTGATTTGGGAAATTCAACTCTTACTACTCCCAGGCTTTGAGCAATGAAGCTGCTAAATTCTGCTTGCGAGTAATACTTTTGATACGTGCCTAATCGTGACAATCCTTCGCCTTTGCCATCAGTTCTGACGGCAACAACAAGCGATCGCCTCGTCAATTCCCAGCAGTATTGAAGGACTTCGGTTCTTTCTATTGCGGACTCAATTGTGTTAATGACGTAGATACAACTGATACAGTCAGTAGGCTGCAATAGAGCCAAATCATTTTTCCAGTAGGGATCGAAACCGACGCAAGAAATGTCTAGTTTCTGAAGGTGCTCTAGATCTTCTCCTCTACCGCATCCAAAGTCCAGAAGCAGGCTCGATGGTTTCACTACTCCGTATTTTACGGCGACCTTCATCGGCATGGATAGACCGCGCCGAGCAATCGAGCACTTCCAGCGTGGCGTAGACCACGTTTTGTAGTCGAGCCAAATAGGATATGTCATCTGTCATAATTTCACCAGCCTTACTCCCATGAAGTCCGCCGCTAGGCGTTTGCCGTTGTGCTGGATTGAGGTGCAGCGCTCGCTTTGCTGCTTATTTCTAGAGCGGACGCGGTAATACTTGCAGTGCCAAAATGCCGTTCAAGCAGGAATTAGACATCTAACGCGCGATCGCGCTTTACCCTCGTCGTTTTAGTTACGCCAGAAGAGAAGCAGATCCTAGCTGTGGTGAGAGTCGTATGCGATGCCGAAGGCGGTTCGCTTCGCGACCATCGCGCTGGCGGATGACGATTTCAATCGTGTAGAAAATAATATTTGTAAGTGCAAAAGCCACATGAAGGATAAACTTAACAGGTAATAATGGCAAACTCAATTGAGGATATTTACCCAAATATTGCTCGCTGGGTGAACGATCGTGAAGGCTGGATTGAGATTGGCTGCGCTCTAGACAGTCCCTTAAATTCGTTTATCCGCGCTTTAGATAGTGGTGGGATGCTGTGGCAAGGTAAAGACAGCTATGGCAGTTTAGATGAAGCGTTGCAAGAGTTAGATTCTGGATTGGCACAGGTGTTGCAAGAGATTTATGGCGAATAAGCACAAATCGCCTCGATCGACACAGAGCGATCGACAACGCGGAGCGGCGACAGGCAACAGGAAATCCAGGAGGATTTGCCCTAGCTCAACAAGCAGAGCTTGCGAGCGCGTGAAAGGCTAGTTGCTGCTAGTGTGAAGAGTTTGAAGGCTCAAGCTCACCCTTGCCGCGTAGCAGAACTTGCAGAAAATGGATATAAATGGATATATGTGGATATAAATGGATAGAGAAATGGATATAGCATGAAGATTGGGGCGCTGAGGATCACACCGGAGATCCTGCGGCTGATTGCCGAAATTGATGAATTCAAGGGGACGTGGCGGACTTTGACGACACTCGCTCCAGAGCGGCTAGCCGTGTTGAAGCGCGTCGCCACGATCGAAAGTATCGGCTCCTCGACCCGCATTGAGGGGGCGAAGCTGAGCGACAGGGAAGTAGAAGAGCTGCTCGGTCGCTTGGAACGGCAGGATTTCGTTTCGCGCGACGAACAGGAAGTCGCGGGTTATGCCCAGGTGATGGATGCGGTATTCGATTCCTACACCGCTATCGGGCTGACAGAGAACTACATCAAGCAACTGCACGCGATGCTGTTGCGTCATTCAACCAAGGACGAACGACATCGCGGCGAATACAAGAAGCTGCCGAACAATGTCGAAGCTTTCGACGCAGATGGGAAGAGTATCGGTGTCATCTTCGCCACAGCATCGCCCTTCGATACGCCCTTCAAGATGCAAGAGCTGGTTGCCTGGACTCGCGAGGCGGTGGCAGATGGAGCTTGGCATCCGCTCATTGTCATCGGGCTGTTCGTCGTCGTCTTTCTGGCAATCCATCCATTCCAAGATGGAAATGGGCGGCTTTCGCGAGTGTTGAGCACGCTCTTACTGCTGAAAGCAGGCTACTCCTACGTGCCTTATAGCTCGCTGGAAAGGGTCATTGAGGCGAACAAGGAAGGCTATTATCTAGCACTGCGACGGACGCAAGGAACGCTCGATAGCGAGTCACCCGATTTCGAGCCGTGGCTGAGGTTTTTCTTGCGATCGCTGAAGAGTCAGAAAGATCGATTGGCGACGAAGATCGCACGCGAGCCGCAAGCCGAAGGGCTGCACCCAGACGCGATCGCCATTCTAGAAGCGGCGCGGCGAAACGGTCGCATCACCACGGGTGAAGCCCAGAAACTAGTTGGCGCACCGCGACCGACAGTCAAGACGCGCCTCTTGGAGCTGGTCAAGCGCGGTCTGCTTCAGCGTCAGGGGCAGGGCAGAGGAAGCTGGTATAGTCCACCACCTGCTCGATAGACGTAGTGCTAGAGAAAGCGATCAGCCCGTTGTAGAAATTGAAATGGATCGAGACCCGAAACCAAATCGATCTAAGAAATGTACAAGTCTTGCACAGTAGGAGTTTGAAATTGCTGCCCCAAGCCGGAGCTACAGGGCAAATTCTTCTCAACCTTTTCACCATCTCGGTTTGAGGTGATGATACCGATCTAGATCGAGAGCCAAAACCATTTCGCTCGACTCGCTAGAATTAAATCTATAACTCCAGTCATAAGTCCAGTCTCAAATTCAAGCCTTTTCAGGCTCGCTTTCACTGACTGCTTGATAGAAAGCTTTTTCGGCTGCGATTTGGTCGGCTCGTTTGGTATACCGTTTGAAACTTTGTATTGACTTATGCCGAGTCAGCGTCATTACGTGATAAGTATCCTTATCTGTCCTAAGACAATATGTATAAATAAACCAGTTACAACAGTCGAAAAACCTTTGTACTGTAAAATTTAAGAATCGCTACGGCGATCGATCTACGAGCGTTAAATTGGTTGGCATCTATCTATGTTGAATCGTGTTTCAATCGAGCAGACCGATCCGCCCCGTTCTCCTAAAGAGACGCTGCCGACGATGTACGATTTACCGAGTGAAGACCCCCAGGAGCCAGGATTGCCCGACGAGTTTCACGATTTTCAACCCCAACTGCTGCGCGAAACATTCTCTCCTCCCGACTATTTGCCAGAGCAGATATTTGTCGCCAGCGACCTGAATCTCTATTACGACGTGCGCCATCCACTTTGGTACAAGCGTCCCGACTGGTTTGCCGTCTTGGGGGTGGAGCGGTTGTACGAGGGAAGGGATTTACGCATGAGCTATGTCATGTGGCAGGAAGGCGTAGCTCCTGCTGTTGTCGTCGAACTGTTATCTCCAGGCACGGAAAGAGAAGATTTAGGTCGGACGCAAAGAGAAGTGAGTCAGCCACCGACGAAGTGGGAAGTCTACGAGCAGATTTTGCGCGTTCCTTATTATGCCGTGTTTGACCGTTATAGCGATCGCCTGCGAGCTTTTACTCTGATAGCCGGACAATACCAGGAAGAAATACTCGAACGATCGCGCTTCTTTTTACCTGGCTTGAATTTAGGTCTGGGACTTTGGCAGGGAACTTATCAGGGGATCGAGCGACAATGGCTGCGTTGGTATGATGCTCAAGGTAACTGGATTCCTACTGCAACAGAACAAGCACAAGCAAGAGCCGAACGGTTAGCCGAGCGCTTGCGGGCAATGGGAATTGACCCAGATGCACCCGATGGCGAATAAATTTAAGCACTAATCGATCTAACTCTATCTCCTCTGTGTCCTTCATATTCGTTGGGCGGTGAATCGGTTATGGCTCCATTTCGTCAGCCATTTTTCGTTTGCGTCGCTTAGTTTCATAAAATGCTGCTTCTGCCGCTTGTCGATCTGCTGCCTGAGTGTAGCGACGAAAGCTCTGCACCGACTTGTGTCGAGTCAGGGTCATGACATGGTACGGATTCATCCCATCGAGGACTAAATTCGTCTGTAGAGATCGATTTAAATTGAGATCCGAATCTATATCGAGCCTCAATTTCTGAAACGCTTATTCTGTAAGGGTTCTAAAAAAATGAACCGAGCGCGAGCGTGATGGTATAATGCCTAACCCCTAGATGTGGCAATCGTTTTGCAAGATGAGATCGAAATCAATTGAGATCCAGATCTATATCGACCGAACTCTATCCCTATCTTGCCAAGGGTCATCCTTGAAGCTCCGCTGACGATCGCCCCCCATTCCTAAAATTGCTCCCCATGCGGATCGATTCAGCTAGATGGACATTGAGTTGTTCGGCTCAACTGTCTCATAAAATGCAGTTTCTGCTGCCACTTGGTCGGCAGCTTTCGTGTAACGCCGAAAACTTGCCGTGGAGCGATGGCGGGTCAAAGTCATCACATGATACGGATTCATCCCCTGCAACACCAGGTTTGTGGCAAACGTATGCCGGAACTGGTGGGCGTGAATTGATAATCCGGTCTGTTGCTCGATCGTTTCCACCACCTTCCGAATGCCGTCATAGCTCAAGCGCTTGCCCCAATTCCGGCGGGACTCGGACACAAATAAGGGACTCGTCGGCTCGATCGCGTGTCCCTGCTGTTGCCGCCATGTCAAATAAGCATTCAGTCGGGAGCGCGTTTGGGGTGCGAGCGGCACAATTCCTTTGCTATCTGCCTTAGCTTGGCGAATGAACAACCTTTGCCCGTCGTAATCCTCAAGATTTAGGTTGACGGCTTCCGATGCCCGTAATCCATGCAGCAAGACTGAGACGAGTGCGAGATTGCGTTCGGGGAGTGAAGTGGCGATCGCGGCAGTTAAAATTTGCTCTACTTGCTCGCTCGGTAAATTCTGGGCATCTGGCTCACTCAGCTTCGGTAGCTCGATACTGACCGTTGGATCTTCCGTCACATACCGCGTCTTCAGTAACCAGCCATAAAAATTCTTGAGCGTTCCTAGAATGCGGCACACTGAGCTATCTGCCAACACCCGTTTTCTAGTCTCTAGGTCTTTTCGCAGGAGATACCCCTTGAACTGCGCGACTTGCCGAGGAGTAACGGCTGTCCAACTCGTCTGGGTCCAGCGTAAGAAATGATTTAGATCCTGCCGATAGGCTTTTTGGCTATTGGGGGAGAGCGATCGCGCAAGCAAAAACTCGTCAATCCTCGTTTGGCGCAAATCCGTTGGCTCACTCAAAACAGGCGCGGTTACCCGCTCGATCGGGATTAAAATCGGGTCAGGTACAGATTTTGAGGGCATGGGGAAACTCCAGAGGAACTAACTTCATATTGCATGCTGGGGGACTGCCGACGAATTGAGCTAGGGGTGGTTTCAAGATGCAGCCTACCCGCTCGATCGCCATTTTACCCTACATTCTATATTCCGGATAATTGTTCTTATCTGAAATCAGAATCATCTCAGACAAAGTTGACATTAGCAGTAAAATAAAAGCAGAAAAAATGTAAATGCCTGATGTAGTCTGACTTTCACAGATCTTGAAGCTCGTTCGCATGGCAAAATCTCAAAAAACTCAATCGGATGCCGACTCCAAATCGACCCGCGCTCGGTCGGTTCCCCTCAAATGCCAAAAATGCGCCATGCTCGATGCAGCGCAAGCGCAAGTATTGCATGGCACTCAGGGCGACGGTTGCTGGAATCCCAAGGTGTGCTACAGTCGTCGATCGTATGCCCGACATCGGGATCGGAAAAACCAACAACGCAACCGCCAGCGCCAGGAGGTTGTCATCGAACTGCTACCTCCTGAGATTGAGACTTTCCAGGAGTTGTACTACGCGGTGTTAGTCGTGTATCGTGAATCGGCGGCGGAATCGGTCGTTCATGCCATTTCCGCGCAGGTGTGGCAGGGGCAGATAATGGTTGCTCTCGTGCCGCCGATTCACTGCGTTGGGATGGTGCCGAGTCAAATTCATCGATACGTGAAGAAGCTGCTGGAACTATTAGAAAACAAATACGGCATTCGCAAGTTTGCATCTCTTGAGCGGCTTGACCCGCAACTGTGTCCGATTCGTCCTTGCATTCACCATCAGGATGCGATCCATGCAGCAGGTTGAATGGCTGGATCTCCCGCTCTGGGATGCGCTCCAAGCAGCGATGACTGAGCCTGAAGACGCGGATTTAGCTTCGCTGTGGCAAGAAGTGGAAGCAGCGATCGTGCCACTCGATTGCTCTAGCCAATTGCAGGTAGCAGGCGAGGCAATAGTACGGATTACTGATGTGTTTGAAGCGCGATCGCTCCGAGCGTTTGAAGAGATCCAAGCCACGACGAGCTATGATGGTCCAGTCATGCCATCAGATGCCTTTGATCGCTACGTGCGGCAAACAATGCAAATTGACTTCGAGCAGTACATCGAGCCACTAAGTAATTTACCGCGTAAGGCACCCCAATTAAGTGACGTTGACGGTATTCGCTCAATTGTTGCTCCAGTCGAGCGACACGCCTTAATCGATGCGCTGGCTTTGACAGAATTAATTGACTCAGAAGTGGCATATCAGCAAGCGATCGCCATCTCGCACGAAGAGGATGTTTCCCAGTGCGGGGCAGCGATCTCGACGTGGTTGAATCAGCACGATCGGGCAGTACCATTGCTAAAGCTTGTGCAATCGTTAGAAATGCCGCTGGTGCATATCTGGCTAGGGTTACTGCTGAATGGATTCGTGCTCGAACAACGTGGAGAATTTTACCAAACCAAGCATATTTGGGTTTTGCGATAATGTCAGCATAAAATTCCTCCACTCTCAGGCTGTTTTGGCTGATGTAACTTCACCTAGCGATTAGGATTGGTTTTAGCAAAGGAAAAAATTTGGTCGTTAAGACCCGAACCCAGCCTAGCGTAGCTCTTGGGGTTGCTGTTTCTGTTCAACCCGCTCTCGGTTGAGGTGATAGCGCCCATAGATATTGATGCGATCGTAATTCAACTATCAGTCTCCCTAGCCAACTCCCGAAGTCGTTCCACGTCCCGCATCGGCGGCACACCGAAGAGGCGCTTGTAATCGCGGTTGAAGTGTGAGGTGTCATCATATCCAACGCGAAAGCCCGCAGTCGTCGCGTCCAAAGCCTCACCGATCAATAAGCGCCGTGCTTCCTGAAGCCGCAACTGTTTCTGGAACTGCAACGGACTCATGGCAGTGACTTGCTTGAAGTGATGGTGGAAGCCCGACACGCTCATGCCGATTCTCCGCGCCAACTCCTCAACGTGCATCGGCTTGTTGAACTCACGGCAAATCTTCTCCACAGCTTGAGAAATGCGATGGGTATGCCCTCCTAGCACCGTCATCTGACGGAGTCGGTGCCCTTGTTCGCTGGATAAAAGCCGATAGATGATTTCACGCGAGATCATTGGCAAGAGAAGCCGTGCATCGTCCGGAGAATCGAGCAAGCGAGACAGCCTCACCACGACCTCTAGCAGGGTGGCATCCAGTGGACTGACTTCGATGGCTCGCACTGGCGACTGACTGCGCGGCGGAAGTTGACCCATCTCTACCATGACCGACGCAACTACCGCAGGGTCGATGATTATGTAGACCCCTAGATACGGCTGCTCCTTAGAGGGTGCCAGAATCCGGCTCACGATGGGAAGTTCTGCTGTCGAGAGGAGGTAATTGTAGGGGTCGTATTGGTAACGATACTCGCCGAGAAACACTTCTTTGCTGCCTTGGGCGGTGATGCAGAAGATAGATTCCGACACGCCATACAACGGCTCCCCAGGTTGAGAGAAACGAGCAAGGCGAAGCCCCTTGATTGGCTCAACTATCCCATCTTCGGAAATGGCTCGTGCGATCCGCTCCACCAGTTCTTCGCGGTTGCTCTGTTCCCTTTGCGTCTCGCGTTCTCTTTCTTTTTCGCGTTCTATATGTTTCTGGTTCATGAGATCCAGTTTAACTCCTGCACACGTCTGTTGGTCATTTATTTCCAAAACTTTGGAGAATCGTTCAAACGAGTTGCAGGATCGTCATATCGCTCTTCGTTCCCCAGTGTATAGGATAGATGGTGTCAGAGGAAGTCTCTAGCGGCTGCTCAAAGTACTTCGAGCGCACAAGAGATAAGCTTTACGACCAACACCCGAACAGTGATTAACTTCCGAATGAAACAAATCAATAACATAACTAAGCGAACCAACTTGGGCATCAGTCGGCGGAACATCTTGTTAGTCGGCGTGACCGCTGCATCTGTGGGTGTGATGCCCAACTTCAATACCCCAACTTTCGGGCAGGAAGCACCCCTAAAACCAACCGCAGCTTGGGACAAGATCTTCCCCAAAAGTGACCGAGTGGATCACCAAAAAGTCTCTTTCTCCAACCGTCTGGGAATTACTTTGGTCGCGGATCTATATATGCCGAAGAATCTCGATCGCTCTCGTCGGCATCCTGCCCTCGTGGTCGGTCATCCGTACGGTGGAGTGAAGGAACAGACTTCCGGTCTTTATGCTCAGACGATGGCTGAACGTGGCTTCATCACGCTGGCTCACGACGCATCCTATAACGGCGAGAGCGGCGGTCAACCGCATTTTACTGCTTCTCCTGAAGCGTTCGTCGAGGACTTCAGTGCCGCCGTGGACTTCCTGGGTACTCGCCCTCAAATCGATCGTAACCGCATTGGAGTCCTCGGCATTTGCGGCGGTGGTGGCTTTGGATTGGCGGCTGCCGAAATCGATCCCCGCATTAAGGCGATCGCGACGGTCAGTATGTACGATATCGGTCAAGGACAACGGCAGGGATTGGCAGAAACCCTAGACAAAGCCGCACTCAAAACGTCTCTAGAGAAAATTTCGGCACAACGCTGGGCTGAGGTCGATGGCGCAAAAAGGGCGATGGCTAGTGGAACACCCGAAGTACTCACGAACAGTTCATCGGCGGTTGAAAGAGAGTTCTACGACTACTATCGCACGCCGAGAGGTCAGCATACGCGATCGACCACGGCGATGGCGCTCACAGGCGCTGCTGCGATGTCGCTATTTTGGTCATTCGAGCATCTCGACTGGATCTCCCCGCGTCCCGTTCTGTTTATCATGGGCGACCAAGCACATTCCCGCGTCTTCAGTGAGCAAGCCTTCGAGAAAGCATCAGAACCCAAGGAACTCTACATCGTCCCCGGTGCGGGTCATGTAGATCTGTACGACAAGGTAAATCTGATTCCCTGGGACAAGCTTCAGTCCTTCTTCACAGAGCATCTCCCAGAAACGAGAGCCAGCCAGTCCAAGTCATGAACGCATTCTAAATTTTTATTTAGGCGAAAACGTAGGACGAGAAATGAAAGCAATCCATATTCATAGTCACGGCGATCCAGATGTACTCATCTTTGAGGATGTTAGTATCCGCCAACCTAACGCTGGCGAGATCCTGGTGCGGAACCGGGCGATCGGTGTCAACTTTGTCGATACCTACTTGCGAAGTGGTGCCTTTGCGCCGCCGTGTATGCCATTCATTCCCGGCAAGGAGGGTGCTGGCGAAGTCCTGGCGATCGGCGAGGGTGTTAATGGCTTTGCTCCTGGCGACCGCGTGGCTTATGTCGAGACGCTAGGGGCTTATGCGGAGGAGTGCGTTGTTCCTATGCACTTTCTCGTGCATCTGCCCGATACCATTGACTACGAAACCGCCGCCGCAGTGATGCTGAAGGGTCTGACGGCACAATACCTGCTGCGCCGGACATTCCGCGTTGAGGCGGGTCAGACGATCCTGGTGCAGGCTGCTGCCGGAGGTGTCGGTGTCATCCTGACGCAATGGGCGAAGCATCTTGGCGCGACCGTTATTGGTACGGTCGGCTCGCCAGAAAAGGCGGAGATTGCACACCAAAACCACTGCGATCACGTCATCGACTACTCCAAGGAAGATTTTGTTGTGCGGGTGAAGGAGATCACTGCGGGTGAAGGGTGCCACGTCGTCTATGACGGTGTGGGCAAGGCGACCTTCCCCGGCTCGCTCGATTGCCTCCGACCCTTCGGCTACTTCGTCAGCTTCGGTTCTGCATCGGGAACGCTCCCGCCGTTCGATATCATGCTGCTGCTGGAAAAAGGTTCGCTCTTTGCCACATATCCAGGGCTGACGATGTATTTAGCTCAACGCGAAGATATTCTCACGATGAGTCAGGAACTGTTCGACGCGATCGTGAGTGGCGCTGTGAAGATCCCACCTCCTACGCGACTGCCGTTAGCCCAGGCAGCGGAGGCGCATCGCAGGCTCGAAGCGCGACAGACAAGTGGAGCAACTGTGCTTCTACCGTAAGACAAGGGGATTGCTGCCCAGTTCAATGAATCAGTTTATTAACCTCAAGAGGACAAGTTTATGACATCCAATCAAACTCAACGTTTTGCCGGAAAAGTTGCTTTTGTCACTGGCGCAACAAGCGGCATCGGTCGAGCGACCGCGATCGCGTTTGCACAAGAAGGCGCAAATGTCGTCGTAGCAGACAAAGCTGAAAAGGGCTTGCAGGAAACAGCCCGCCTCATAGAGGAACACGGCAGTAAAGCCCTAGCCGTCAGTTGCGATGTGGCGAAGGCTGATGATGTAAAAGCCGCTGTGGAACAAGCCGTTACCACCTTTGGTCGGATCGATGTGGCTTTTAACAATGCAGGAGTAGAGCAGCCGTATGGTGCCATTGCCGATGTCACGGAAGACGACTGGGATCGCATCGTTGCCATCAATTTGCGCGGCGTTTTTCTTTGCATGAAGTACTTGGTGCCCATCATGCTCAAGCAGGGCGGCGGTGCGATTGTTAACACTTCTTCGAGTGGTGGTGTGATTGGTATTAGTGGGCAAGCGGCTTATGCGGCTACAAAGTTTGGTGTTATCGGTCTGACGAAATGTGCTGCGCTCGACTATGCAAAATCGAACATTCGCGTGAACGCCATCTGTCCAGGAATCATTGACACGCCGATGATCCAACGGGTTGCCTCAGGAGCGCCCGACGGGTATGACAGCATGATTGCTCAAGAGCCGATCGGACGCTTAGGCAAGCCTGAGGAGATTGCGTCAGCGGTCTTGTGGCTGAGTTCGACTGAGGGTGCTTTCGCAACTGGAAGTGCGATGGTGGTTGATGGCGGACAGACCGTTGGCATTGGCGTAGGATAAGCATTCAAGTCAGAAGTATAAGGTTCGCAGCTAGTTGCAACTCAGTGCTATGTGGCTTCTGTCAGCCCCAGTTCTGCTGCATTGATCGACAACCTAGACGGCAGCCAGACTAACCTGGCTGCTTCAAAAATTCATATCCCTACCGATAGAGCAAGTGATGAGTGCCGAATCTCTACGATTGGGGGCAACCCAAACCGCATCTCAAAGATTTTGTATTCTTAGGAGCATTATTCATGTCCAACGCCAAAGCCTACTCTGCTGCCAGTGCAACCTCACCCCTGGCTTCCGATACGATCGAGCGGCGCGATCTGACCGAAACTGATGTACAGATCGAAATTCTCTTCTGCGGCATCTGCCACTCCGATCTCCATGCCGTGCGAAACGAATGGAGCAACACGACATACCCGATCGTCCCTGGTCATGAAATCGTCGGTCGCGTCACTCAAGTCGGTTCAGCAGTCACAAAGTTCAAGTCCGGCGATCCCGTAGGAGTCGGCTGCCTTGTGGACTCAGACGGCACTTGCCCCCAGTGCAAAGCAGGTCTCGAACAGTTCTGCCCCAATCAGACCCAGACCTACAACTCTCCAGATAAACACATTGGAGGAATCACCTATGGCGGCTACTCCGATCGCGTCGTCGTTGACGAACACTTCGTGCTGCGTGTCCCCCCGAATCTCGATCTGGCTGGAGTCGCGCCGCTGCTTTGTGCAGGTATCACCACCTATTCGCCCCTGCACCACCACGGTGTGACGAAGGGCATGAAAGTTGGCGTGATCGGTCTGGGTGGACTGGGACACATGGGCGTAAAGTTTGCCCATGCGCTCGGTGCCCATGTTGTCGTCTTCACCACATCACCCGACAAGAAGGAAGACGCGCTTCGTCTCGGTGCGGATGAAGTCGTTGTCTCCCGTAATGCGGACGAGATGCAGAAACACACGGGTAGCTTCGACTTCATCCTCGATACCGTCTCCGCTGCTCACGACATTAACGCCTATCTCAATTTGCTCCGTCCTGACGGCAACCTCACCCTGGTTGGCGCACCCCCAAAGCCTTTAGAAATTGCGGCATTCAGTCTGATTATGGGTCGTCACAGTCTCTCTGGCTCGAACATTGGTGGCATTGCTGAAACCCAGGAAATGCTTGACTTTTGTGGCGAACACAACATTACTGCCGATGTCGAAGTCATTCCGATTCAGAAGGTCAATGAAGCTTACGATCGCTTGCTCAAATCCGATGTGAAATACCGCTTCTCGATCGATATGGCATCACTCAAATCTGAATAATTGAGGTTTCACCTCGAAGGAGTCGCAATGCAAAAACGCAAACTTGGAAACAGCAACGACTGCTCGCAGAGGAGGTGAGCATGAATACCACCCGCTTGGAGGCATTCAGTGACGGTGTTTTCGCGATCGCCACCACCCTGCTGGTGCTCGAAATCAAAGTGCCACCACCCGATACAGCGCTTGGGGCAGAACTCCTCCAGCTCTGGCCGTCCTACCTCGCCTACGTGGCAAGCTTTGTGGGGATCGGCACAATCTGGATCAACCACCACGGCATGTTCCAGCACATTGTCCGCGTAAATGGAACTCTGTTGCTACTTAACGTCCTCCTCCTGATGCTCATTGCATTCCTACCGTTCCCAACCGCCGTACTCGCCGAAGCGTTTCACCGCGGAACGGACGAGCCAGTTGCTGCTGCATTCTATGGTGGGATCTTCACTGTAATCGGTATCTTCGTCACCTCTATGTGGTGGTACGCGGCTCGCGGGCATCGGCTGCTCGACCCCCATCTCCCAGTGAACAAGGCACGGCAGATCGAACGGCAGTTCCTTATTGGTCCGATCGCTTACGCGATCGCTACCGTAGTCGCGCTGATCGTGCCCTGGCTGGCGCTGCTGCTCTTCATCCTCCTCAGCCTCTTCTATATCTGGCCTCGCTGGGGTCACGAGAGCGCTCCGTCCCACATCGGCGACCCTACTACAAGCAGGGAGCACAGCGAAGGCGGTTGACAATAACGGGAGCGATCGACGACGAACAGTTTTAATACTTTGTTAGGTGAAGAATTGAGGGAGAAAAATAATGACGACGAACGAGAATGGAAACTTCGCGGGCAAGGTTGCGTTTGTAACCGGAGCAGCGAACGGCATCGGTCGAGCTACAGCGCTGGCATTTGCCCGTGAGGGCGCGAGTGTAGTAGTCGCTGACATTTCAGAAGAGGGCAATCAAGAAACAGCCCATATGATTGAGAAACTCGGTGTCCGGGCACTAGCCGTCCGCTGCAACGTCGCTGACGAGGTTGAGGTCGCAGCCATAGTCGAGCAGACGGTCGCCAGCTTCGGTCGTCTGGATGCGGCGTTCAACAACGCTGGTGTGATGATTCCTGCTGTTGAAACCGCGGACACCAGCGGCGACGATTTCGATCGCGTGACCGCGATCAATCTGCGCGGTGTCTGGAACTGTATGAAGCACGAGCTGCGCCAGATGCGCGCACAGGGCAGCGGGACCATCGTGAACTGCTCGTCGATTGGCGGTCTGATCGGTATCCCTGGTCGAGCTATCTACCACGCATCCAAGCACGGCGTGATCGGTCTGACGAAGAGCGCCGCGCTCGAATATGCCTCCCGCGGCATTCGCATCAACGCGGTGTGTCCAGGAACGATCGAGACACCCATGGTGATGGGCATGATGGATAGGGAGTCGATCGCCAGGGAAGACTTTCTACGCGACCTGCCGATCGGGCGACTTGGTCAGCCGGAGGAGATTGCCGCCCCCGTCCTGTGGCTATGTTCGGAGGCAGCATCCTTCGTCATCGGGCACGCGCTCATGGTCGATGGGGGCTACACCGCACAATAAGCCAAACTTTAAGAGCAGTATTGGCACTGGCTCATGGAACATTGACTCAGAAACACAATGTGTACTTTTCTCAGCCCAATTAATCCCTGTCCGGTGCGACGTGACGCGAACCGAGGACGTGAAGGTGGCTCTGGACAAAACCATTGAGACTTTTTCATGTGCTAGGGTCAATCGGTGTAGCGATGGCAATCTAGGCAACACGAGGCTGGAAAACTCGCCCACGATGAGCAGCGATTGCAAAGAAGGTGACTGATAACGGCGCGCTCGATCGGTAGCGAATAATATCAGTTCGACATCTACAGAGAAAAACAAAGTATCATTACCGAATGGCACTAAGATAAGGTGAAATGCTGGCGAGAGAGGGCATTGCAGGCTTTTGTAGATTTCTATAGTAGGCAGACAGGTCAGAGGGATTGCAGATCGCCAAGCGCCGAGCATAAGCGTAGTGACAATGCAAGGGGATTCCAAGTTTTTTACGTAGGTAGAAAAAGCTTACTCGTTCGTGAAATACTGATCGACGACACGAATAAGCTGATACACAACTACTACTGTGACAAATCGCGTGAAAATCCTCAAGGAAAAATTTAGCCAAAGTCTGGGGTTACCGTTTGAAGAGTTATTACCAGTATCTGTAATTGAGCAAGTGATGAACGAGCTAAATATTAAATATCGTCGTCGATTGTTTGACCCAATCGTGACTCTGTGGGCATTCCTATCTCAAGTTTTGGATGTTGATAAAAGCTGCCATAATGCAGTGAGCCGAGTCATTGCTTATTTGGTAAGTGAAAAATTAGAAATTCCTTCAACCGATAGCAGTGCTTACTGTCAAGCACGTGCGAGATTGTCAGAAAAATTATTGCAAAAACTCTTTGGCAAAGTCGCAAGAGATTTAGAAGAGAAAGTGACAGTAGAACATTTGTGGTGTAGTCGTCATGTGAAAGTAATAGATGGCTCAACTGTCTCAATGCCAGACACTGTAGAAAACCAAAAAGCTTACCCGCAACCAAAGAGTCAAAAGCCTGGATGCGGGTTTCCAATTGCAAAAATAGGTGTAGTATTTAGTTTAGCTACTGGAGCCGCTGTTGCCCTATGTATCGATGTTCTAAACACTCATGATATTAAACTTGCTCGTCAGCTCTATCAGTTTCTCAATCCCTCAGATGTGCTTTTAGGGGATAGGGCTTTTTGCGCTTATGCCGATTTGATTGTCATTAAAAATCTTGGTTGTGACGCAGTATTTCGTAAACATCAATCTCGGAAAACAGCCGTGCAAAAAGGTAAAATAACTGGGTCAAGCGATAAGTTTGTTACTTGGTATAAACCGAAGAGATGTCCCGCAGGTTTGAGTCAGTCGGAATTTATGACTTTACCCCCCAGCTTGACTGTGCGAGAAATTTACTATTACATTATCATCCCTGGCTTTCGCACTCAACGAGTGAGTTTAATTACTACTTTATTGGATACAACAATTTATTCTGCCTTGGAAGTTATGAAACTTTATGGTGAACGATGGCAGGTTGAACTGAATTTAAAACATTTAAAAACAACTTTGGGAATGGAGGTTTTACGATGTAAAACTCCTCAAATGGTACGCAAAGAGCTTTATATTTATTTGCTTGCCTATAATCTGCTCCGTACCTTAATGTGGACGGCTGGTAATACTTATGGTACGCCTCCCTTGCGCTTATCTTTGCAAGGAACTCGCCATCATTTCGATAATTTTATTCCGGAATTACTAGCCGCAACTTTAACACAACGCGACCAAATTTATTGCACTTTGCTAAAAGTTATTGTTCACAAGTCTGTTCCCGAGCGCCCAGGAAGAAGTGAACCACGAGTCCGTAAACGCCGCCCTAAATCTTATCCATTAATGAAACAGCCTAGACATCAGTCTGCTGTGCAGTTGCCAACTGCTTGATTCATAAGCCTTTTCGCTTATCTTAGTGCCATTCGTATCATTACCCTCTCCACAACACCCCAAGCATGAAACGGTGGTACTCATCCTTAGAACTAACAGGGCTACCAGGGCTACCCTCACATAGAGGAAACATCACGAGGAAAGCTTTAGCTGAAGGTTGGCATTTTCAACAACGCAATGGTCGGGGCGGTGGTCGAGAATACGCCTATGAAAGTCTACCTGCTCAAACTCAAGCTGCACTACATAAAAGCGATCGCATCTGCCAAAACTATGATGATTCTGATGATGAAACAAATAAACGCAATGAATCTGTATCTAGAAAATTAACTCCTACAGAAGCTTCAGCAATAGCATTTGAGACAATTGATAATCAACCATCAAAACTTTATAAGCAAGCACCTAAAGTAAAAGCTAAAGGAGGACTCGTTGAACAGCGTACTGATGCTTGGCTAGAAATCATCAAAGCTTACGAAACTTGGTGCGAATCATCAAATTGTAACAGTGTATTAATACGCGATCTAGAGTTTGCTAAAGCTTACAACGACAGGCAATTGCGGCTTGCTAACTGGGTGTACCAGTACGTACCCCAAATTAGTCGTTCTACCCTCAAAGCAAAAAATAAGTGCCGAAGAACAGCAAACTCCTTGCAGGCTCTAGGTGGCAATTATGGCAATCGCAAAGGCAAAGGGAAAATTGACTCTAACCCAGAATTAAAACAGGCGATCGAAACCTGCATTGCTGTAGGTGGAAAACATTGGGGAGCAATTCAAATCTATGAGATTTTGTTACTTGAGTTTGGTTACGAATCCCAAGATTTCTCGTTAGGACAACTGCGCTCGTGGATCGGGCAATTTCGCGCAGAGAATCCACAAAAGTGGTCAATGTATATGCAGCCAGATCGGTTTAAAGGAATGGTGGCTCCTGCATTTGGTTCGCGCTCCTATGGAGTTGTACGTCCCAATCAAGTCTGGGAAATAGATAGCCTAAACGTCGATCTTATTCTCAAGTATCAGTGTCAACTTTCACAAAACCTAAAAGTTAAACGTTACTCCTTGATTGGTTGTATCGATCTGTTTACTCGTAGAGCAATGCTGCTACTATCAGATACAAGTAAAGCAGAAGCCGTTTGTCAGCTACTTGCAGCAGCCATTCTTAAGTGGGGAGTTCCCGAAGGCGTTCGCACTGATTGGGGAAAAGAATATCTCAGTCGTCGAGTAAAACGATTTCTTAGCAATTTGGATATTCATACTGATGACTTACGTTGTTTACCAGGGCACCCCGAACAAAAGCCTTTTATTGAGCGATTTAACCGCACGTTTCAACACCGCGATCTGCCAAAATTACCTGGCTTTGTGGGGCATAACGTTGCAGAGCGACAAGCAATCAGAGCTAATCCAGATTGGAACAAAACCGCCGTAGAACTGGCAATGATGCCAGAGGAGTTTCAAACTTGGTGCGATGCTTGGTGCATTGGGTATGAGCGAAGATCCCACGGTCGCCCTGGAATTGGCTTGGAAGGCAAGTCGCCTCTAGAGGTGTTGACCGCCGCCGCAGAGCAGGGTTGGTCAATGGCGCAAATTAGTAATCCACGCGACCTAGATTTTTTGATGATGGCAGCACCAACTAAAGACGGGACGAGGATGGTAGGTCGTCAAGGTATTTCTGTTAACGGGCGATTGTATGTAGCTGGGGAGTTAGGAGGCTGGATTGGTAAACGAGTTTATGTCTGTTTCTCACCTCAAGACCTTACCTATATCTATATCTACAAGTCTTCATCTTTAACTCAATACATTTGTAAAGCTTTCTGGCGAGAGGCGAAAGAAATTGACCTAGCACAAATTGCCAGGCAAGCTACTGTTGCTTATGAACTTATTAGGCAACAAGTTAACCAAACCTGCAAGCGCGGACAGTCATTGCTACGCAAAATTGCTACTAATCCAATATCAGTTTTGGGAAATGTGCAGGAAGTCTTACCACTGGTACAGTCTCATCTTCATGATTATCCAGCCCTGAGCGCGATCGCACTGGCTATTGCATCAACAGAACCGCAGAACACGCAACCACAAATATCTGACCAGCAATACCAAGCAGAACTAGCACAACTAGAAGCAGTTGAGGCAGAGCAACTCAATAGGCAGCAGCAAGCGATTGCTCTTAGTATGCAATTAGAAAAGCTGTTTGAGTTCTGGCAGCAGGGAGGCGATCTCACAGAAATTCCTGCCCAAAGTTTGGCACAAGTAGCTACTTATTTGGAGTCTTCCCAGGGGAAAGGCTATTTAGGAGCGATCGCCGATTGTTCGCAACAAGAGTATCGCTTCAGTTCATGGCTAGCAAGGCAACAAAGCAAACAGCCTGTTGCCGTTGACTCTAATCAATTACTTATGGCGGTATTTGATGCGTGGAGTAAAGGGCTAGAAGCTTCAGCACAGCGACGAGAATTTGTAGCTCATTATATCCAACTTGCCGCAGGTAAGGGGACGCTGAATGCTCTGATTGAAGATAAACACGAGCAGCAACGCTTTTTAGCTTGGTTATCACAATCAAAAACGCTCACCGTGCAATCTACTGAACAAATTTATTGATATTGAATTTGAAGGCATCTCATGCGTTACAAATTAGTGAAAGTCAAAAATATCATCAGCCTTTCTAGTGCCTTTCAAGAATCGAAAGATAGTTCTGCGGCGGTTCCGCGTATGGGGCTAGTCTATGGTTTTACAGGAATTGGTAAGACTACTGCTATTGCTTGGTTAGTTAACAAAGAAAGTGGCATTTATGTTAGAGCGACATCAGTATGGAATCCCAGTGCTATGTTACAGGAAATTCTGATAGAACTATCACAGATGCTCCTAGTTTACCTTCTAAGATGCTTGCTTTAATTGTCCAACAGATGAAACTGAGTCAGCGTCCTTTGTTCATCGACGAAGCAGACTACCTGTTTAATAACCCGAAAATGCTAGAAGCGGCACGAGACATCCACGACCTAACGGCACTTCCTGTGTGGTTAATTGGCATCAATGGTATGGAGAAGCGACTAGCTAGTCGCAAGAAAATTTCTGGACGCACTTCTCAATGGGTAGAGTTTCAGCCTTGCGATTTTGAAGACACCCAGCTTCTAGCCAAAGAACTCTGTGAGATTGAAGTTCACCAAGACCTGCTAGCCAAGCTACATCATGCCTCAAATGGAAGTATTCGTTTAATCACAGTAGGCTTAAGTCGTCTTGAAGCTTTTACCAAAGCTCAAAGATGGCAATCTCTAAGTTATCAGCAATGGAGCGACCGACCATTTTTTCTAGCTAGACAAATGTAACAGTGGCTTAATCAGCCGTCAAGTTAGTGTGAAAAGACGTTCAAAAACAACAAAGAAATTAGCTAAAAGTGCTCGTCAACATCAAGCTAAATTAATTAATCCTGAAACTTTTTATTCCTCTCGTCCTTGGTGTGATATTTGGCTTGATAAGTTTAGTTGCCAACAACTAGAATTTTGGGTGCGGATAAACGATCTTAATTCTGTGAACTTGTTAGCTCAATTAGAGAAAGCAGGATTCTTACGCCGTGTTGATGAAAATAGCGATCTTCCACGATTTTTCCCAGAGTCTTCCTACTATAATGACTTGAAGTTCATTCTTATTGGATACAAGCCTCCTGCTCCGTATGCACTCATACCTCAGCGACGAGTCTTTCATCGTCCGAAATTTATTCGTTCTTGTCATCGTGCGTGGACAAGTATGAGGATTTTACATATTTTCAGTGCCTCCCAGATCTTAATTTGCTCGGAAATTAGCGAACTTGTAGTGCTAGAATTTGTTTATCAAATGCACAAAACTAATTTTCTGCGCTTAGTAGAAGGATGTGATGCAGAAATTTTAGGTAGTGAAAATATTTACCAATTAGTGAAAAATACCGGACCATCAGCCCCGCTTATATGTGCCGACGGCATCGTGTACGATATCAACACTCGCACCATTTACATGACTCAATATTAAATTTTGCTCAAGCAGTGCGCTGGCTTTAGTAGGAAGATACGCTTAAGGATACAGTTAGATACAGTTGTAATGATACAGTTAGATACACTTAACAAATGATTTGCTCTATTTTAATGTTTATCTACCGAAACTCCTAGCTGCTCCAAAGGATGAAAGCTTTGCTATACCTTAATTTTGACGGTTTCATTGTCAAGATACAGTTAGATATGAATTGAGATCCCAAATCATTCCATTTTCTACAGTGAAGAAGCTGCTGGAACTATTAGAAAACAAATACGGCATTCGCAAGTTTGCATCTCTTGAGCGGCTTGACCCGCAGATGTGTCCGATTCGTCCTTGCATTTACCATCAGGAGGCGATTCATGCAGCAGGTTGAATGGCTGGATCTCCCACTATGGGATGCGATCCAAGCAGCGATGACTGAGCCTGAAGACGCGAATTTAGCTTCGCTGTGGCAAGAAGTGGAAGCAGCGATCGTCGATTTCGATTGTTCTAGACAGTTGCAGGTAGCAGGCGAGGCAATTGTACGGATTACCGAGCTGTTTGAAGCGCGATCGCTCCGGGCGTTCGAGGAAATCCAAGCCACGACGAGTCATGATGGACCAGTCATGCCATCAAATGCCTTCGACCACTACGTGCGGCAAACAATGCAAATTGACTTTGAGCAGTACATCGAGCCATTAGTCAATCTGCCGCGTAAAACACCGCAATTGTGGGATGTCGAGCGGACGCGATCGATCGTTGCCTCCGTGGAACCCCAGACACTAATTGAGGCGCTAGAAAATCTAGAAATCGTCGCTCCAGAAGCGGCATACCGACAAGCGATTGCCGTCTCGCACGAAGAGGATGTTTCCCAGTGGGGGGCAGCGATCGCGACGTGGTTGAATCAGCACAAGCAGGCAGTACCATTGCTAAAGCTTGTGCAGTCGTTGGGAATGCCGCTGGTGCAGGTCTGGCTGGGGTTGCTGCACAATGGATTCGCGCTCGAACAACGCGGGGAATTTTATCAAACCAAGCATGTTTGGGTTTTGCGATAATGTCGGAATAGAATTCCTCCACACTCAGGCTGTTTTGGTTGATAGCAACTTCACCTGGCTGCGATTAAGCTTAGTTTTAGCAAAGGAAAAAATTTGGTCGTTAAGACCCAAACCCAGGCTAGCGTGACTCTTGGGGTTGCTGTTTCTTCCTAAGCATCCTATTCAAAATAAAGTGGACAGGGCTTGTTGTCCTCTCTAGATAATATATATAGATTTGGTCGCGTAAATGATGAAGACAAGCGAGCGGTTGCGGAGGAAACCTCCGCAATAAAGCCGCGCCTGTCCACTTTATTCGGAATAAACCCCTAACTTGCTTTTGGTTGAACTGATAGCGCTCGTAGCCCGTAGATATTGATGGAATCATATTGAACTAGCGGTCTCCAAACGCAACTTCTCGCAGCCGCTCCACATCGCGCATCGGTGGTTCACCGAACAGCCGCTTGTACTCTCGGTTGAAGTGCGAGGCATCGTCATACCCCACGCGGTAGGCGGTACTGCTCGCATCGAGATTTTGCCCCAGCATCAAACGGCGAGCCTCCTGGAGTCGCAGTTGCTTCTGGAACTGCAAAGGACTCATAGCAGTGACAACCTTAAAGTGATGGTGGAAGCCTGAGACGCTCATGCCAAGCTCTCGTGCAAGGCTTTCAATCCGCAGCGGTTGGTTAAAGTCTTTACGTAGTCGCTCGACTGCTTTAGCAATGTGGTGGGTGTAGCCTCCCAAAACTGCAATCTGACGAAGCCGATTCCCTTGCTTTCCCATTAGGAGTCGATAAATGATTTCCCGCTTAATCAGGGGAGCTAGAACATGAGCTTCAGCAGGGGAGTCGAGAAGCCTGACGAGCCGCACTACAGCGTTCAATAGATTTGCATCCAGTGGACTTACGTCGATCGCTTTGACACTGGCACCCCTTTGGGGTGAGGAATAACCTGCTTCAACCATGACTGAACCGACCAGGGCAGGGTCGAGATCGAGGCGAACGCTAAGGTACGGCTTTTCTTTGGACGCTTCCAGAATTTGGCTGATAACTGGAAGTTCGGCTGTAGCCAGGAGATAACGCATTGGGTCGTACTGATAGCGATCGCTACCCAGAAGCACTTCTTTGCTACCCTGAGCAATCACACAAAAAGCAGGCATAGAGACACTATGGCAGGGTTCCGCAACTGAGGAGACACGGTTGAAGTGTAATCCTTTCAGTGGCTCAATTTTCCCATCATGATGAATCGCCTGGGCAATCCGTTGAGTCAGTTCGTCTCGGTTGGCTTGCGCTTGGTCTGCCTCACGCTTTGCTTGCCGATCGTTCATTAAATTCGCATCAGACATTTCATTCGTTTTAGTAGCGTTCATCTTTAAGTTTGTAGGATTGTACAAAGATCTTAGACGATCGTTCTATTGCTTGTCCTTTAGGATTCGTAGAATGAAGCTAAGGCAATGAAAAGCAATTCTGGCTTCTTGTATGCATTATAGATTTTTATTTAAGAGAAAACTCAGTTTTGATTGGGCAAGAGATTTGCCTACTGACAATCATGCAAGGTATCAAGGCTAATTTTGCTTCTGAAAAAATTGCATCCCTAATGATAGAGGAGGTGATAAGTGCTTAGTCTCTACCCTTGGGATAACGATCGTGCAGGGCATCACGTGAAGGAATTAAGAAATGGATATCAAACGAAGTGGCTCACAGCCCTCCGCCAGAGGCTCGGACGAGTATTTTACTGGCACTGTCCGCATTGACCCCCTGTTCGAGGCGCACGATCCAGCCCGCACGTCTGGTGCCAGTATCACGTTTGAACCAGGTGCTCGAACCGCATGGCACACTCACCCGTTGGGACAAACCCCGATCGTCACGGTTGGCTGCGGTCTTGTCTAGCGATGGGGTGGATCGATCGAGCAAATTCGTCTGGGGAATGCGATCTGGTTTCCCCCTGGTGAGAAGCATTAGCACAGTGCTACAGCCACCACAGCGATGACACACATCGCTATTCAAGAACAGCTTGACGGCAAGACCGTGGATTGGATGGAACAGGTCAGCGACGAACAGTACTAGGCGGCAAAAGTAAACAAATAGGAGCATTCATGTACAACACCAAAGCTTACTCTGCAGTCAGTGAAACATCACCGCTATCTTCCACTACGATCGAGCGGCGCGATCCAACCGAGCATGACGTACAGATCGAAATCCTCTTTTGCGGTATTTGTCACTCCGATCTGCATTCAGTGCGGAACGAGTGGAGCGAATTCTTGCCCACGACCTATCCGATCGTTCCCGGTCATGAAATCGTGGGTCGTGTCACCCAGGTCGGCTCGGCAGTGACAAAGTACAAGCCCGGTGACCTCGCGGCAGTCGGTTGTTTAGTTGATTCGGATGGTACCTGTCCAAATTGCAAAGCGGGTCTTGAGAATTTCTGCCCGAATCAGATCCTCACCTTCAACGCTCCAGATAAGCACCTTGGAGGCGTTACCTATGGGGGCTACTCCGATAGCGTTGTCGTCGATGAACGCTTTGTTCTGCGGGTTCCCACCAACCTCGCTCTCGCTGGGACTGCACCGCTCCTTTGTGCGGGAATTACAACCTATTCACCCATGCGTCACTGGGGTGTCACCGAAGGCAAGAAAGTTGGCGTGGTCGGTCTGGGGGGATTGGGACATATGGGTGTGAAGTTTGCCCGTGCCTTCGGTGCTCACGTTGTCGTCTTCACCACCTCGCCTGACAAGACGGAAGATGCGCTCCGCCTTGGTGCTGATGAAGTGGTTGTCTCCCGCAATACTGACGAGATGCAGAAGCACGCTGGCAGCTTTGATTTCATCCTCGACACCGTCGCCGCCAAGCATGACATCAACGCCTATCTCAACCTGCTCCGCCTCGATGGTAATCTCACCCTAGTCGGTGTTTCCCCAAATCCCCTAGATGTTGCGGCATTCAGTCTGATCGCGGCACGCCGTAATCTTTCTGGCTCAAACATCGGTGGCATCCCTGAAACTCAGGAAATGCTAGACTTTTGCGGCGAACACAACATCACCGCCGATGTTGAAGTCATCCCCATTCAAAAAGTCAACGAAGCTTACGAAAGGCTGGTCAAGTCTGATGTGAAATATCGCTTTGTGATTGATATGGCATCTCTGAAATCTGAATAACTGGAAAAAAACAATGCAGAAAGTTATATTGAATAACGATCTTGAAATGCCTATTTTGGGTTTCGGTGTCTACCAGGTTCCTGATACCGAAGAGTGTGAAAGAAGCGTATGTGAAGCAATCCGTGTTGGCTATCGCTTGATTGATACCGCCGCTGCTTATGGTAACGAAGAAGCCGTTGGCAAAGCCATTGAAAGAAGTGGTGTCGCAAGGGAAGAGATCTTTGTCACCACAAAGCTTTGGATTCAGGATGCTGGCTACGAAAGGGCAAAAAAGGCTTTTGAACGATCGCTCAGGAAACTGCAATTGGATTATCTGGATCTCTATTTGATTCATCAACCCTATGGAGATGTCTACGGTTCCTGGAGAGCGATGGAAGAATTGTATCGGGAAGGGCAGATTCGAGCGATCGGTGTCAGCAACTTCCAACCCGATCGATTAATGGATCTGATGGTTTATAACGAAGTGATTCCTGCGGTCAATCAGATCGAGACCCATCCCTTCAATCAGCAAATTGAAACCCAAAAATTTTTGCAAGAAAACAAGGTTCAGATCGAATCCTGGGGACCCTTTGCGGAAGGTAAGAATAACATTTTCAGCAATGAACTACTACTTTCGATCGCCGAGAAATATCAGAAAACCGTTGCTCAGGTGATTCTGCGCTGGCTGACACAAAGAGGAGTAGTTGCGATTCCGAAATCCGTTCGCAAGGAAAGGATAGTTGAGAACTTCAACATTTTCGATTTTGAACTTAGCTCTGAAGATATGAATGCGATCGCAACGCTGGATACGAAGGTGAGTAGCTTCTTCGACCACCGCGATCCAGAAATGGTGAAACAGTTGAGTACCATGAAACTTGACATTTAGAATCACTGCGCTCCCGCTTGATTTGGCTCAGACAGCGGTTAACAACGAACGATAGCAGAGCTGCTAACTGCCCTTAAAGGAAAAATTGTGCAAAAACGAAAAGATCGAAGTGGAAAACACGGACTCGCTCTGCCCGGTCGCCGTCAAGTGCTTGGTGTTGGCATTGCGTTGGCTGCAACTTCATTGCTGCCTCGCAACAGGGCGCGGGCGCAGAACCAGAACACGCCGGGTGCCAGCACACCGCCGCAATCCACGCTCGGCGATCGGCGCAGGCTCGGCACCCTGGAAGTCTCTGCCGTCGGTCTTGGTGTTCAAAACATGAGCCGCACCTATCAACAGACCATTCCCACCCGTTCTGAGATGCTCAACATCATTCGGACAGCCTTTGACCGGGGTGTCACCTTTTACGACGCGGCGGAGGCTTACGGTCCGCATGAGGTGGAACGAATCTTGGGCGAAGGTGTGGCTCCGTTCCGAGATCGGGTTGCGATCGCATCGAAGTTCGGCTGGAACATCGACCTCGAAACTGGCAAGCGTCGTCCGGGACTCAACAGCCGCCCCGATCGTATCAAGTTGGTCGTCGAGGGTATGCTCAAGCGCCTCCGCACCGATCGCATCGATCTTCTCTACCAGCACCGAGTTGACCCACAGGTTCCAATTGAAGATGTCGCTGGCGCAGTCAAGGAGTTGATGGAGCAAGGCAAGGTTCTGCACTGGGGTCTGTCCGAGATGGGACCGAACACGTTGCGCCGCGCTCATGCCGAGTTGCCCGTGAGCGCCGTTCAGAATGAATATTCGATGCTGTGGCGTGGACCGGAAGAAGTGGTAATCCCTCTGTGCGAGGAACTGGGCATCGGCTTTGTTCCGTGGAGTCCGCTTGGCGTGGGTTTCCTGACGGGTGCCATTGATGCCCAAACGCGGTTCGCTCCCGGTGACATTCGCGGCGTTGAGTCCCGGTTCTCGCCCGAAAATCTGCCGCACAACCTGGCGCTCGTGGATTTAGTCAAAACCTGGGCTGTGCGGAAACAAGCCACTCCTGCCCAAGTCGCGCTGGCGTGGCTCCTAGCACAGAAGCCGTGGATCGTCCCCATTCCCGGCACGACACAGATGCCGCACATGATTGAGAACATTGGCGCGGTAACCGTCCAATTCACGTCTGCCGAACTCGCCGAACTGAACCGATCGGTTTCGGCGATCCAGATTCGCGGGGCACGTCTCCCAAACGAAGTGCTGGTCTTTTCGGGTGTAGAAGCGCCCTCGAAGCCCTAAACGTTCCAATTCCTCGCACGATCTCAATTCCGCAGCCATGAACACCAGCAACTACACAACCTACACAGCGGACAGTGTCAGCAAATCCATGTTTTCGTTCGACGCTACCGGAACGCAATGGGAGATCGAGACTCTTGAGCCGTTGGAACGGCAATTGCAGCAGCGAATTCTCAGGCGGATCGAAGCGTTCGACACCACGTACTCGCGGTTCCGTCCGGACTCCCTCGTGTCTCAGGTAGCCGCCTCTGAGGGGGGCTGTTTCGACTTCCCCGATGACTCGCTTGCCCTCTTCGATCTTTATGACCGACTCCATACAGCGACCGCAGGTGCCGTAGACCCGCTTGTTGGACGGGATCTCGAACTCCTCGGCTACGACCGGACGTATTCGCTCATGCCTGCATCGAACCTCATCCGTGCCGAGGCATACGCTTGGGGGAGAGCGACTTGGTCGAAGGATGTCCTGCGGGACGGCACATCGATCGTCACATGGTATCCACTTGTAATTGACGTTGGCGCGGTGGGGAAGGGCTACCTCGTGGATATTATCTCTGAGATCCTGCGCGAAGCCGGATTCACCCAGTTCGTTGTCGATGGTAGCGGAGATATGCGCCATTCGGGTGAGTCCAGCCTCCGAGTTGGGCTTGAGCACCCATTCGACCCGCTGCTGGCGATCGGTGTTGCTAATCTGCAAGATCGTGCCCTGTGCGCCTCTGCGGTCAACAAACGCGCTTGGGGCGACGGTCTGCACCACGTGCTTGATGCCCGGACTGGTGTCCCAGTTCGAGATGTGGTTGCGACGTGGGTTGTTGCCGATGATGCCGCGATCGCCGATGGACTAGCGACAGCGCTCTTCTTCACAAGGGCGGATCGTTTGGCAGAGGTCTTTAGGTTCTCGTACGTGCGGATGTTTGCTGATGGTCGAGCCGAAATCTCACAGAACTTCGACGGCAAGCTCTTCTCGTGAACGCGCATTTCTCAGCAGAAACACAGCCAACAGGGTGACACATGAGCAAGCCACACGACTTACAAAGTAAAGGAAAAGGTATGACTAGACTACTGAGCAAGAGGATGAAAGTCCCAATAGCATGGATTTCTGTGGCTCTGCTCGTAGCCGGATGTGCGGCTGTGGATAGGGAAGCCGCGCGTCCGACATCTGCCCCGAATACCGTTGTTACCCGTCCGAGATCGGCATCGAGTCAAGACTCCTCGTACGCAGATGGCGAATACACTGCGACTGGTCAATACGGAAGTCTCCCCTCATCCATTACCGTGACCGCCACCCTATCTAACAACGTCATCACTGCCGTCGAGGTCACTCCCCATGCCACAGATCCGACCTCACTCGACTACCAGGAACGTTTCGCCGACGCGGTTCCGGCAGAGGTGGTCGGTAGACCGCTCGACGAGGTGAGAGTGGGGCGACTCGCAGGTTCCAGCGGCACCCCCAACGGGTTCAACGCCGCGATCCAACGGATTAAGGAGCAGTCCCGTAGATAGGGGCGACAACCCCGAAGTGACGTTTCACAGCCACCAGCCAGACAGGACGGACGACGTGAATGCGTGCCAACTAGTAACACATCAAAGGAGAAAAACAATGCAAAAACGCAGACTTGGAAATAGTAATTTAGAAGTCTCGGCAATCGGTCTGGGCTGCATGGGGCTGGACTATGCCTACAGTCATACCCTCGAAAAGAAAGAAAGCATCTCCCTGCTGCAAGCCGCCGTGGAGCGTGGTGTCACCTTCTTCGATACTGCCGAAATGTATGGACCATTCACGAATGAAGAATTAGTGGGCGAAGCACTCAAACCCTACCGCGATCGCGTCGTCATTGCCACGAAGTTCGGCATCAAGTTACAGGACGGCAAGCAAGTGCAGGACAGTCATCCATCCAGCATCCGACAATCCGTAGAAGGTTCGCTGCAGCGGTTGCAGACCGATGCGATCGATTTGTACTACCAGCACCGCGTCGATACCCAAGTGCCGATCGAAGACGTAGCCGGAACTATCAAGGATTTGATTGGTGAAGGCAAAATCAAACATTGGGGGCTGTCAGAACCGGGAGTACAAACTATTCGTCGGGCGCACGCCGTTCAACCAGTAACTGCGGTTGAAAGCGAGTACTCCTTGTGGTGGCGGCGACCGGAAGAAGCCTTGTTGCCTACCCTGGAAGAATTGGGAATTGGTTTTGTGCCGTTCAGCCCTTTAGGTAAAGGTTTTTTGACGGGCAGTATCAGCAAAGACACAAAATTCGACAAATCCGACTTCCGCAGCATTGTTCCCCGGTTTACTCCAGAGGCGCTCGACGCTAACCAGTCCTTGGTGGATTTGTTGAAACAGGTAGCGAACCAGAAAAAAGCAACCGCAGCGCAAATCGCACTTGCCTGGATACTGGCACAAAAGCCTTGGATTGTACCAATCCCAGGTACAACCAAGCTGCATCGGTTGGAAGAAAATATTGGCGCAGCAAACATCGAACTTACACAAACCGAGTTGCAGAGTATCGATGAGGCATTGACACGAATTAAAGTGGCAGGCAATCGCTATCCAGAAGAGTTGGAAAAGCGAACGGGACTATAAACGGAATCCTTAACCACAGAACGATGACAAAAAAAAGGAGGTGCGTATGACCAATACACCGCAGCAGGACAAAACTCAATCTTCTATGAGAATCAGTGAAGCAGCACATAAACGTCATGAGGAACTCTTTCCAAACCACCAATCGACCCTGAAAGTTACCGACCCCGAACTGATCGAAATCTTTGACAACTTCGCCTTCGATGAAGTCATTGCGCTGAGCAAGCTGGATACCAAGACCAGGGTGATGCTGATTCTGGCATCGATCGTTGGCAGCCAAGCAGTCAGCGAATACAAAGTTATGGTGGGCGCTGCGCTCAATGTTGGAGTAACGCCGATTGAAGTCAAGGAGATCTTGTATCAGGCAGTACCCTATGTGGGGATGGCGAAAGCATTTGACTTCGTTCATGCCACGAATGAAGTGCTGTCTAGCAAAGGCATTCAATTACCTTTGGCAGGGCAATCGATCGCCAGCCCGGAAACACGCTACGATGAAGGCTTGGCAGTACAAAAAGCCATATTCGGCGAGATAATCGATCAAATGTATGAGCGATCGCCCCAAGACCAACTGCACATTCAAAAATTTCTGTCTGCCAATTGCTTTGGCGATTATTACACCCGCAATGGCATAGACATCGGTGTCAGGGAACTGCTCACACTATCTGTCCTCATTGCTCTAGGCGGGGTTGAATCCCAAATCAAGGGTCACATTCAAGGCAACCTAAATGTCGGAAACGGTAAAGATACCCTGCTGGATCTGATTACACAATTGTTGCCCTGGGTGGGATATCCACGAACCCTGAATGCGTTGCAATGCCTAAACGAAGTGGCAACGAAGTAATGACGATGTTAACGATTGAGTTGACATACAAAGTGGCGTTTGTGACAGGAACGTTCAAAGGTATTTCCGACTTCCGCACACGCTTCAGCAGACAAGAGAAAACCCAGTAGAGATTCTATGAGCAACAACATCGAAGGAAAAGTCGTCGCTATCACGGGCGCGAGCAGTGGGTTAGGCGAAGCAACCGCCCAGCTTCTCTCTGCACAGGGTGCCATCGTGGTGTTGGGGGCACGGCGCGTCGATCGCCTCCAGTCATTAGCAGACGAGTTGACCCGCAACGGCGGCAAGGCACTTGCCATTACTACAGACGTGACTCACCGTGACCAGGTGAAGGAATTGGTCGATGCAGCCGTTCAAACCTACGGGCGGATCGATGTGATGATTAATAATGCTGGGCTGATGCCGCAAGCACCCCTTGAACGCCTCCAAATCGACGAATGGGATCGGACGATCGATGTGAACATTAAGGGTGTGCTGTACGGCATTGCTGCTGTGCTGCCGTATATGAAGCAGCAGAAAGCTGGGCATATCATCAATGTCTCCTCTGTAGCGGGTCACAAGGTTGGACCCGGCAGCGCGGTCTATGCGGCGACCAAGCACGCTGTACGGGCTTTATCCGAAGGGCTGCGCCAGGAAGTGAAGCCCTACAATATCCGGACAACAGTAATCTCACCCGGCGCGGTTGCTACAGAGTTGCCGAACAGCGTGACCGATCCGGACACGGCCGATCGCATCCACAAGTTCTATAAGGAGATGGCGATTCCTGCTGATTCATTTGCACGGGTGGTCGCCTTCGCCATGAGCCAGCCAGAAGACGTAGATGTGAACGAAGTCCTGTTCCGACCCACGAGCCAGGCGCTATAAAATAATTCCAACCTTGAATCGCGAAACAAACGATTGCTGCGGCAATACCGCCGAGTGGATAGAAAAGGTGATGGAGAGATGCAAATGAAACGACTCGCGATGACTCTGATGTTAGTTTCTCTGCTTGTTTTAGGATTCGCCCATGCAGGACAGACACAAGTCTCGTCGGGTGATGGCGCACCAACAGTGCAGATTAGGCGAAGCGGTTCGCAGCCTTCTACCAAGGGGCAAGCCGAATATTTTACGGGTTCTGTCCGCGTCACCCCCCTGTTCCAGGCACAGAATCCGGCACGCGGGTCTGGTTCGAGTGTCACGTTTGAGCCTGGCGCACGCGCGGCATGGCACACCCATCCGTTGGGGCAAACCCTGATTGTGACGGCTGGATCTGGACTGGTTCAGCAGTGGGGCGGTCCAATTCAGGAAATCAGACCTAGGGATGTTGTCTGGATTCCGCCAGGAGTGAAACACTGGCATGGTGCTACACCAACCACAGCCATGACCCATATTGCCATCCAGGAAAATCTCGATGGCAGGGTCGTGAACTGGATGGAACAGGTGAGCGACGAACAATACAATGCGCCAGTCCGTCCGCCAGAGTCGTCCGATGCGTCGGCACGCTCTACCACGAGCAGTGTACAACCAACACCAGCCCAAAGAGCGATCGGCAACATCGCCCCCAAGTTAGTCGAGCTTACCGACAACGTGTTATTTGGCGATGTTTGGGAACGTCCCGAGCTTTCAAAGCGCGATCGCAGCTTGGCAACCGTCAGCGCGCTGATTGCCTTGAACCGTCCCGACCAACTTCGATCTCACCTCGCCCTCGCGCGCCAAAACGGCGTAACGCAGGACGAGTCGATCGAGACCATAACCCACCTGGCGTTTTATGCAGGCTGGCCGAACGCAGTAACTGCGATTTCCGTAGCTAAGGAAGTCTTCGAGAAGAAATGATGCCCAAGTGAAGGCGCTTGGGCACCTTCGGTGGATGCAGACCGTTAGAAGAGTCGGTGCGAAAAACAAATACTTGTCCAGGGCTTGTTCGAGGATGTTGCAAGGAGAATCATGGACGATAATCAAGAACAGAAAGATTTGAGTAGGGACGAAGAAACACTACTCGACGAACTCGGTATTGTCGGTGCTGCTCGCCGCAAATTCTTGGGGCAAAGTATGGCTGCTGCACTCGGCACCTTCGCCTTCCACCTGCTGGCTAAAGAGAAAGCCTTTGCTACACTCGCCGCTGCGCCCGACGCCGTGTTCGCCCAAAACGCTGGGGTAGAAAACGCCGTAATGGTCCTTTTGAAAATCAACGGCTCGACCCAACGCCTAGAAGTGGATTCGCGCACGGCACTGCTCGACGTCCTGCGCGAAAGACTGGGATTGACCGGCACCAAAAAAGGATGCGATCAAGGACAGTGCGGCGCTTGTACGGCGATCGTTGATGGACGCCGCGTGCTTTCGTGTCTGACACTTGCCGCGAGCTGCGAGGGGAAAGAGGTGACGACCATCGAAGGGCTGGCTGATGGCGACAATCTTCATCCGATGCAGGTGGCATTCATCAAACACGACGGCTTCCAGTGCGGCTACTGCACGCCGGGGCAGATCTGTTCCGCGGTGGCGCTTCTGCAGGAAGCCAAAAACGGTGACGCGAGTCACGTCACTAACAATTTGCGGACGAGCGCCCAGAATTTAGAACTCTCTGAGGAAGAAATCAGAGAACGCATGAGCGGTAACATTTGCCGTTGCGGTGCGTATCCAGGAATTGTTGCGGCAGTCAGAGAAGTTCATTCTGGGCGCGATATAGCCCAGACCTGGCATTTCGCGACCAATGAAGAAATTGCCGTTGCATTAAATGAGGGCAAAGCCAATGAAATCGTTTAAATATTCAAACACAACTGATGCGGTAAGCGCCGTTCGCACCGTTTCCGCTAATCAAACGGCAAAGTTTCTGGCAGGCGGGACAAATTTGATTGATTTGATGAAAGAATACGTCGAGCGTCCCAGCGAACTTGTTGACATCTCAGGTTTGAATCTGACGCAGATTAGCTCGACCTCGAAGGGAATTTCTATCGGCGCGTTAGCCAAAAATACTGACACGGCTAACCATGCGCTCGTCCGGCAAAATTACCCGCTGCTCTCAATGGCGATTTTAGCTGGTGCCTCCGCGCAGCTTCGTAATATGGCGACCAACGGAGGAAATTTAATGCAACGCACCCGTTGCCAGTATTTTTACGACATCGCTATGCCGTGCAATAAACGCGAGCCTGGCAGCGGATGCGGAGCGCTTCAGGGGCTTAACCGCATTCATGCCATTTTTGGCTATAGCAACAAATGCGTGGCGACTTACCCAGGCGATATGGCGAATGCGCTTTATGCGCTTGACGCGGTCGTGAGGATTCGTGGCACGAACGGGCGAGAACGCACAATCCCGATTCAGGATTTTCATCGCTTGCCAGGTAACACGCCGGAAAAAGATAACAATCTTCAGCATGGAGAATTGATCGTCGCTATCGAAATGCCGAGGAATAACTTCGCCAACAAGTCTTATTACCTAAAAGTTCGCGATCGCGCTTCATATGCTTTCGCACTGCTTGCCGTGGCTGCTGCTTTAGAAATAAGAGGCAACAACATCAAACAGGCACGCGTTGTTTTGGGAAGCGTCGCGCATAAGCCCTGGCGTTCAGCCGCAGCGGAAAGAGTTCTGATCGGAAAACCTGCGACAGAAGAAACATTCAAAGTGGCTGCCGAAGCGGCTCTGAAAGATGCGAAACCGCTCGAACATAACGGTTATAAAGTCGAACTTGGAAAACGCGCCATTGTTCTCGCTTTGCAGCGAGCGATGACGGGCGGTGCTGCGTAAGTAGGGAGGATAAAAGAAATGGCAAGATACATCGGAAAAGAAATGAGCCGCGTGGACGGTGTCGCAAAAGTTACGGGTAAGGCTAAATACGCTGCGGAATTTAAGGTTCCCAATCTCGCTTACGGTTTTATCGTGACGAGCAGCATTGCCAAAGGCACGATTCGATCGATTGACACGAAGGAGGCGAGCCGCGCGCCCGGAGTGATTCGCATTCTCACCCACGAAAACTACCCGAAGCCCGCGCCGCCTACTGCCCCAGAACTAAACTCGTCGACCGGCTTGGATGAACGCGATAAATCTTTTCGCGCGCTGCAATCGAATCAGATTTTCTTTAACATGCAGCCGATTGCCCTCGTGCTGGCTGAGACATTCGAGCAGGCGCGTTATGCCGCACGCCTCGTCAAGGCTACTTACAACGAAGAAAAGCCGACGACCGATCTGGAAAGTTCATTGGACAAGGCTGTTGCTATCGATCCACAGCGTGCTGCCATTCCACGGGATGCCGTAAAACCGCGCGGAAATCCCGTGCAGGCTTTTCAATCTGCGCCTGTGAAAATCGCAGCCGAATACACGATTCCTATCGAGCATCACAACCCGATGGAGCCGCACGGCGCGATCGCTTTTTGGGAAAACAATAAGCTGACGATCTTCGATAAAACGCAGGGCGTTTATGTCGTTCGCCAGCATTTAGCGACGAGTTTTAACATACCCGAAGAAAACGTGCAGGTGATTTCGCCGTTTGTCGGCGGAGCGTTCGGCTCATCTCTGAGACCGAATTATTACCCGGCGCTGACGGCGATGGCGGCGCGTGTCATCAAGCGTCCCGTGAAAGTGGTTTATACTAGGCAGCAGATGTATACGGGACACGGCTATCGCCCGCATACCTGGCAGAAAGTTTCGCTCGGAGCCCAAAGAAACGGAAAGCTGACGGCGATCGTTCACGACTCAAGAAATAATTCCTCAACTTTCCAAGATTGGGTAGAAAATACTACGGAATTTCCGCGCACGCTTTATGCTTGTCCAAATGCGGATACGCCGCAAAGAATTGTTAGAACCAACTTGCCAACTCCTGCCTCGATGCGTGCTCCGGGTGCCGTTTCGGGAATATTCGCGCTCGAATGCGCGATGGACGAGCTGGCTTACGCGCTCAAAATAGACCCGCTCGAATTACGGCTGATCAACTACACCGAAGTCGATCCAGATACTAAAAAACCATACTCAAGCAAGGCTCTGCGCGAATGTTATCGGCTCGGCGCGGAAAAGTTCGGCTGGAAGAATCGCAAATTCGAGCCGCGTTCGATGCGGGACGGACGATTTCTGGTCGGATGGGGAATGGCGACCGGAGTTTGGGGCGCGTGGCAGCGACCGGCATCGGCGAAAATCACTTTGAAGTCCGACGGCACCGCACACGTCGCGAGCGCCACGGCGGACATCGGACCTGGAACCTACACGGTGATGACTTCGATCGCCGCCGAATACCTCGGTTTACCCGCCGAACAAGTGAAGTTTGAACTCGGCGACACGAAATTCCCAGAAGCGCCAGTGCAGGGCGGTTCATTCACCACAGCGAGCGTCGGCACGGCGATTTATGAATCGGCACAAAACATCAGACGAAAACTGTTAGATTTGGCTAATAAAGATACGGCTTCGCCTTTCAAGACAGCGAAAATCGAAGATGTCGAGCTGCTTGACGGAAAGCTGCAAAGCAAAAATAATTCGTCGCAATCGATAAATATTTTCGAGTTAATGCGGCGGAACAATCTGACCGAACTGGTTGATGTCCACGAAGCTAAACCATCACCGGAAAGAGAAAAATACGCGACTGGCGCTCACGGCGCTCAATTTGTGGAAGTCAAAGTTGACCCAGATGTGGGGACTGTCCACGTCACGCGCGCCATTGAAGTGACCGCCAGCGGCAAGATAATGAATCCGAAAACTTCGCACAGCCAGGAAATCGGCGGCGTTGTCTGGGGCATTGGGATGGCGCTGCAAGAGGCGACTGAAATCGACCACCGCTATGGGCGCATCATGAATCCCAATTTACAGCACTATCATGTGCCGGTTAATGCCGATATTTTGGAGATCGAAACAATATTCGTTGAGGAGGACGATAAGATCGTCAACCCACTCGGAGTCAAGGGCATGGGCGAACTTGGCATGGTTGGCATTCCGGCGGCGATCGCCAACGCTATCTTTCATGCCACGGGCAAACGCATCAGGGATCTGCCGATTACACCGGACAAGCTGCTGTGAGTGAGGTCAATTTGATGAATGAAGTGCGCACGGTAGTTGAAGCGTTGGACGCAGCGAAGAAATGAGGCAAAAAGTTAAGATGAACGAAGCTCAAGCAATCCTCAAAGCATTGGAGTTAAGTCAACAAAATGGCGAGACAGTATTCCTAGCTACCCTGGTCAAAGCTCAAGGCTCTACCTATCGCCGACCTGGTGCGCGAATGTTGATGACCTCTAAGGGTCGGATGGTAGGAACAATTAGCGGCGGCTGTCTGGAAAACGATGTTTTCGAGCGTACCCAACAAGTGATGCATTCAGGTAAGCCCATTGTTGTCAAGTATGATACAAGTTCGCAAGAGGATATTATTTGGGGACTTGGGCTAGGTTGTAATGGTATGGTGCAAGTACTGATCGAACGTGTCGAGCTTGATAATGAACTTAGCCCATTTGCATTTCTGAGTCAGTGTCTTCAATACAAGCAGCAAGTTGTTGTCGCTACTGTTTTTTATGTGGAGGGAAAAGTAAGGGTGGAGGTCGGCGATCGCTGCGTGTTACGCGGTCGCAATAAGATTGCTAATATTGAAGATCTACACCTATCTCAAGCTATCCTGACCGACGCACGCTCTGCCCAATGCGATCGTCAGTCCTGTACAAAAACCTACAAATTATCAACAGGTCGCGCGGAAGTATTCATAGAAGTTATTCAACCACCGACATCGCTAGTTATTTTTGGCGCAGGTCATGACGCTGTACCTGTAGCGCATTTTGCTAAAGCATTAGGCTGGGATGTGACTGTTGTAGATAGCCGCGCAAATACTGCAACTCATCAACGTTTTCCCTTTGTGGACAACATCATTCTGACTCGTCCAGAAACCGCACAGCAACAGCTTTGTGTCAACGAACGTACTGTTGCTGTTGTGATGACACATAACTACCTGCACGATCTAGAACTGCTAAAAATGCTTCTTGAGTCAGCTGTGAGCTACATAGGTGTTTTAGGTTCAAAGCAGCGCAGCGAAAAACTACTTCAGGATTTACATGCACGATCGATCGGTTATACCCAAGCACAACTACAACGATTGTATGCTCCGGTAGGGATTGATATTGGGGCAGATACACCCCAAGAAATCGCCATCGCAATCGTCGCAGAAATTCAAGCAGTCCTGGCTAATCGTCAAGGTGGATTATTGCGCGATCGCGCTTCATCGATTCATCCCAGATACGACGACCGTATAACTATTGTATCCGAGCGACACTATGTCAGCATCTAAACCAACTGTAGCTGCGATCGTTCTCGCAGCGGGTGCATCTACTCGAATGGGTAGACCCAAACAACTTTTGCCATATCGAGGCCGCAGCTTGCTTCGGCATATTGCAATCGAGGCGATCGCTTCCCAATGCTATCCCATTATAGTTGTGTTGGGAGCCTATGCTGAGCAAATCAAACCTGAAGTCAATAACCTTGACTTGCAAGTCGTTGAAAACCAACAATGGGCAGAAGGAATAGGAACTTCAATCCGTGCTGGTATTGCCAAGTTAACTGCTACCAGCCAAACCATACAAGCAACGATTGTTATCCTTTGCGATCAACCCTTGGTTTCCTCCCAACAGCTCGATCGACTTGTAAAAGCGTACTATTCTACCCATAGTGCGATCGTTGCTTCAGAATACGCAGAAACTTTGGGTGTGCCGGCCCTTTTTAGTCGTGAATTGTTTGCCGAATTGATGATGCTCGATGTAGTAACGGGAGCCAAGCGGGTAATTGGGCAGCACATTCAGGAAGTCTATCCAGTTTCTTTTCCAGCAGGAGCGATCGATCTAGACACCCCAACCGATTACGAGCAGTTTGAGAAAATGCTTAACAGTCATGTAGATGGGTTACTAGAAAAGCACTCTAATTGGTCGTGCATCAGGAAAGCATGGGATTGATATTAAGGAGACACAGATATGAGCAAAGCACCGATCGAGCAAGCTGGAGCCAATAGTTTCTTCAGACTTCATCGCCGCGAGTTGCTCCTAGCAGGACTGGCTACGGCTGCTACGGTGATGTTCCCTCGCGTCGGCGTTAGTGCTCCAGCCACCCAACCGATTGTAAGCGAGCGCCGCAAGCTGGGTTCACTGGAAGTCTCGGCGATTGGGTTGGACTGTATGAGTATGAACAGTGGTAACTACAATCCGCCCAAGGACAAGCGCGAGATAATTCGGCTGATTCATGCAGCCGTGAATCGAGGCGTGGACTTTTTCGATACGGCGGAAGCCTATGGTCCGTTCATCAACGAAGAACTGGTCGGTGAAGCCCTCTCGCCGATCCGGAACAAGGTTGTGATTGCAACCAAATTCGGCTTTGATATTAATCCCACGACGGGACGGCGCACAGGAGGCTTGAATAGCCGCCCAGATCGCATCAGAGCAGTTGTGGAGGCATCCCTCAGTCGTCTCAAGGTAGAGGCGATCGACCTATTATACCAGCACCGCGTAGACCCGACCGTGCCGATCGAAGATGTAGCAGGAGCGGTAAAGGAACTGATTGAGTCAGGGAAGGTGAAGCACTTTGGACTTTCGCCAAGCAGGCGTGCAAACGATCCATCGCGCAGATGCCATTCAGCCTGTGACGGCACTTCAGAGCGAATACTCGCGCTCGGTGGAGAAAGCCTGAACAGGAAGTAATACCGACTCTGGAGGAACTCGGAATCGGCTTTGTCCCGTACAGTCCACTGAGCAAGGGCTTTCTCACGGGCAAAATCGACGAAGACGCCACCTTCGACAGTTCCGACTTCCGCAGCACCCTGCCGCACTTCACGCCCCCAGCGCTCAAGGCGAATCAGGCTCTGATTAATCTGCTCGGTAGCATCGCCTAACAGAAGCAGGCAACCCTTGCTCAGATTGCACTTGCCTGGCTGCTGTCTCAAAAGCTCTGGATTGTTTCAATCCCAGGCACTACGAAGCTACATCGCCTGGAGGAAAACATCGGGGCAGTCTCGGTCGAACTCACGCCCGACAATCTGCATGGCATTGATGAAGTCGCTTCCAAGATCGCGGTACAAGGGGCACGGTACCCCGAAAAGCTGGAGCAAATGACTGGTCAAACACGCCCCAAACGGTAAGCTTATCCAGCAGCAGCAGACATTTGCTCGGCTGCTGGGCATTCTAGGCAACCGCAAGAAATTGCCTCAACCTACCTCTATCTGGGAGCAGATGACAGTAGTTTTACCAGCGGTAGCCTCGTTGAAGTCACGGGTGGATGGATTGGCTGGTGAAGATAAGAGTGTTAAAAAGCGCTGGAAGCAGCTGTACCCGTTTTTTAAGCATTGTTCGCCGCTCGCCGCAAGGGTGTAGCCAATGGCGATCGGTACTAACAGCATTACGATCTCATCATTTCATAACTTGAAGCGTCTAGGGAGCAATTCGCGTGGAGCCATGAAACAGTGGTACTCAGCATTTGAGTTAGCTGGGTTGTCAGGACTACCATCCTTGCCCAACAATGTTACAAGAAAAGCCAAAGCTGAGCAATGGCAGTCTCGGCAACGAATGGATCGCGGCGGTGGCAAAGAGTACGCTTACGGCAGTCTTCCGAAGCAAACTCAGGAAGCACTAATCGAGAAAACCGCTCATACTGCAATGATGATTCCTTTAACCGTGAATCAAACGTTGCCACGACAAGTCCAGTCTAAAGTCAAAACGACGAGCGAGCAACGCACGGATGCTTGGCTGGCAATTCTCAGAGCCTACGAAGCTTGGTGCGATTTCAATACCTTCAAAACGGTACTTGAGCGAGATACAGCATTCGTTCAAACCTACAACAATCAACAGTTGGCATTGCCCAACTGGGTTTATGCTTATCTTCCCCATCTTTCTCGGAGTCAGCTAAAAGCAAAGCAGAAGCTTCGTCGCGAAGCAGAGAAAATTACAGCTCTCGGCGGAAAGTACGGTCATCGTCGTGGAACTGGAAGAATTGACTCAGATCCAAATTTGCAAATAGCGATCGAAGCCTGTCTTGCTGCGGGCGGCAAGCATTGGGGCGCAAGCCAAATCTACGACATTTTGCAGCTTGAATTTGGCTTAGATCCAGAGAATTGCTCCCTCGGACAATTACGTGAGTGGCTGAGACGATTTCGCTCCACTCATCCGCAAAAGTGGGCATTGTACATGAGTCCCGATCGCGCAAAAGGATTGGTGAGTCCGGCGTTTGGATCGCGATCGCAAAACGTATTCCGACCCAACCAGGTGTGGGAGATCGACACAATGCGCGTGGCTGTCGAGTGCCAATCCGAACTAGCAGGCACAATTCGACTCGAGCGCGTGTTTGCGCTCGCTTGCATTGATGTCTTCACTCGACGAGTGATTCTGCAAGTATCAAAACACACCCATGCTGAAGCCGTTTGTTTAACAATCGCGGCTGCCATTCTGAAGTGGGGCGTTCCTGAACAAATTCGCACGGATCGTGGCAAAGAATATCTCAGTCGTCGCGTTCAACGCTTTCTTGCGAATTTGGGTGTCGATACCGAGGATTTACGCTGCTTACCCGGACATCCCGAACAAAAGCCGTTTGTCGAACGCTTCAATCGCACGTTTCAACATCGCGATCTGGTCAAAAACCCGTTCTTTGTCGGTCATGGCGTGGGAGATAGTCAATCCCTCCGAAAGTCCCCCAGTCGCGATCGCCGTTGTATTGAACTCGCGATGTCGATCGAATCGTTTCAGCGATGGTGTGACTTGTGGTGTGTGGAATATGAGCAGCGTCCACATGGGCGAGCCGGAATCGGACTCGAAGGTAAATCCCCACTGGAAGTGTTGGCAGAAGCAGCAAATGGAGGCTGGAGCAAACGAACGATTCAAAATCCGCGTGAGTTAGATTTTCTCATGATGGCAGCACCGAACAAGCAGGGAACGCGAAAAGTGGGGCGACAAGGCATTTCGGTTGGAGGTCGGCTCTATGTTGCCGCAAAACTATCAACCTGGATTGGTAAATACGTCTATGTTTGCTTCGATCCAAACGAGCCTCGCACTGTCTATGTCTACAACAGTGCCGAGTTAACTGAATTTATCTGCCAAGCTGTGTGGCGACAAGCAGAAGATGTCGATCTCGCGGCGATCGCAAATCAAGCCAGACATCTGTATGAAGTCCTGCTGCGCTCCGTGAACCAAATTCACAAACGAGGAAAAGCCTTGCTGCACAAATTAGCAAGCGATCCGTATCTACCGATTGGTCAGACAGCTCAATCGCTCTTGCAAACCATTCAATTCCAAATTCACGATTATCCTGCAATTCAAGCCATAACCGAGGCAATCGCGGCGGCTGATTGCTCTTCAGAAGATCGCCCCCTGGCAATCGACCTCGAAACCTATCATCACGAGCTACAGCGCTTGGAGGCAGAATTTGAAAAACAAGCTGTTCAGCAAGAGCAACAGAGAGCGCGCCAGCAACAACTGGAAGAGTTAGTCGCTCGTTGGCAACAACAGCAAATTCTTCCTGCCTTGGAACCGAGTGAGTTGGAGAAATTAATCCAGCATTTGTCCTTACCCGAAGGACAAGGCTTTCTCACGGCTGTGACGACTTCGCCATCAGAAGAACAGCGATTTCGGGATTGGCTCACAGGTGGGGCGATCGCGCCCGTTGCGATAGTGGATTGCCGCCCTCTGTTAGAAACTGCTCTTGCCCAATGGCGGACTCAACAGGAGATGTCGTGGGAAGACAAACAAAGCCTCCTGCACTACATTGGAGAACCTGAAGGATTAGGAGTGCTCAAAGCGTATACCAACGCTTCAGAAGAGCAGCACTTTCAAACCTGGTTAGAGCAGGGACAACGATCGTCATGCGTCTCGAATTAATTCACAACAACATTTAAAAATCAGAACCATGCGATATAAAATTGTCACTACGAAGAATATTGTCAGTCTATCGAGCGGCTTTCAAGAATCCCAAAGACGCGAACCAGGGATTCCCAGGATGGGCTTGATTTATGCTCCAACTGGCTTTGGTAAAACCACCGCAGCAGCTTGGCTGGTGAATCGGGAAAACGGCATTTACGTGCGGGCAGTCTCATTATGGTCGCCCACCACAATGCTGATGGCGATTCTAGCAGAATTATCCATCGCACCCCCTCGCTTTCCAGCCCAAATGTTGCAGGCGATTGTCGCTCAAATGAAGCTGAGCCAGCGCCCGTTGTTTATTGATGAAGCCGATTATTTGTTGCACAATCCGCGCATGGTCGATGCAGCACGCGACATTCACGATCGAGCCGAACTTCCCGTGTGGCTGATTGGTTCGCAGAAACTGGAAAAACAGATTGCTCAGCGCAAAATTGTCGCAGGACGGATCTCCCAGTGGGTTAAATTTTCGCCCTGTGACTTGGAAGACACCCAACGGTTAGCCAAGGAATTGTGTTTAGTCGAGGTGCAAGTTGACCTGCTCGAACGATTGCACCAAGCTGCTAAAGGTAGTATTCGCTCGATCGCAGTCGGACTCAGCCGCATCGAAGCATTTGCCAAAGTGCAGCAGTGGAACGAGATCGATGCCAAACAGTGGGCGGATCGCCCATTCTTTTTCACGTGGCAAGTAGACTATCAGGAGGAGTAAGGCAACCCGATTCGCTTACATCTTCGCGCTAATTGCTCACACGCAACTGTTGCGCTCTGCAATCGAGGTTTTGGGTTGCGGTTAAATCAGCGATCGGTTTTACAGTGACCAGTGACCACTTTTTCAAATGGGGATTTCAACCCCACATGAATTGCTCCACCTGTAAGAAGTGGGGGACTCTAACTCTCAATAGAAAAAAGTTTTTTTGCTGGTCACTGGTCATTGTTTGTTGAGCGGCTCAACTACACAAACTTGACGATCGCAAATGAATATTAAACGTCGAGAGCCTGCCTGCCAAGCTCTGGTGGGCGTGTTCTTCTGCACGCAGTTACCAAGTGAAATTCCGGCTTGGATCGAGATTGAAGCTCGCGTGGCTGAACCGGGCTACTACGGTCAATTCGATTGGCAGAATGAGCACATTCAAGGGTTACTGGCTCAATCCGTCGATTTTATCGAAGTTCTACTCACCTATCTTTCATCTTTAGGTTTTGAAGGAGTTGGCGCTGTGGAATGGAGAACAATCGATATCTGAGGTTTATTCAAGCACGCTAGAGGTTATAATCATGATCGCGGCGATCGCTGCAACTTTCGAGCAGCCCGAAGAGTTTTATCAACAACCTTGTTGGCTTGATGTGTGGCTTGCAACTTATGATGGCAACCAACTCGCCTTTTGGAGCCGCCTAAATGAAATCGAAGCTACCCTATTGCTCTCTCACTTGGAAAGTGCAGGATTCCTGCGTCGCCTTGGCAATTCCTCCCCAGTTGAAAGCGAGAGTCGCACTCCGGCTCGATTTCAAGTAGATCCTACCTACTATTCAGAGCTGAAATTCTACCGCCTCAACTCTAAACCGCTAGTGCCAGGGGTTAAGAAGGCTAAACCCGTTCGACATACCTTCCGCTTTCGGACTGCACTCCAGCGTATCTGGACGAGTATGAGGATTTTGCAAACGTTTAGTATCGGTCAACTACAAGCCTGCTCGAATGCGAGCAATGAGGTGGTGCGAACCGTGGTGGCTCAGCTTTATCAGCTCAACTATGTCCAACTGAAGCATTATTGCCATCCGTTTTTTGCAGGCAATGAAGATATCTATCAACTCATCCGCGATACTGGAGCCAAAGCACCTTTCTTATGCACGGATGGAATCCTCTATGATTCTAATACTCATTGTATTCATCAAATTGAAGGGAAAGCAAAACGCCCAAGCAAGACATAGACTTGCAGAAGTTTTTACGTTCAGGACAGTAGAATGCCCAGCTTAATATCAGTGAGTCTTGGCAGCAGGGTTTATTTCTGCGCTAGAGGTATTGCATTGAACCAGATAGAGAAAGATAGAGTTATGGATAGTCTTGGAAACGGACAGATAGAGTTAGCGATAGGGTTAAGTCACGTTTGTTAGATTTATTTAGTTGAGTTACACCTAGAAACGCTGCCTCTGTTTAGGAAATCGGCAATAAGAGAAGCGATCGTGCTTCTGCAAAACAATTTCAGATCGAACGAAATGTCAGGCATTTCCAGCCGCTTGATTCGAGTGGGTTGCAAAATGATAAATTTGCCAAAAGCACCATCAGTTCGAGATTGCAGCGATTAAAGGCTAAGTGCCACAAGCTTGATCGAAGATAGGGATTGATATAGATTCGGATCTCAATTTAAATCGATCCCTACAGACTGAGCCGGAAGACGCGGAGCTGGCTTCGCTGTGGCAAGAAGTGGAAGCAGCGATTGTCGATCTCGATTGCTCTATACAGTTGCAGGTGGCAGGCGAGGCAATTGTACAAATTACCAATGTGTTTGAAGCGCGATCGCAATTGACGTTTGAGGAAATCCAAGCAACGACGAGCCATGATGGACCAGTCATGCCCCAAGATGCTTTCGATTGCTACGTGCGGCAAACAATGCAAGTTGATTTCGAGCAATTCATCGAGCCTTTACCAAGTCTGCCCAGAAAAACACCCGATCGTCAGCCCAACCAGTTTCCCGATGACGGTTGCTCGGTTGTAGCTGTCTTGGACAAGGAAACACTGCTACAAGCTTTAGAAGAAGAAACTGATTCTGACTTGGATAGCGATGCAATGAAGCAAAAGCTGCTTGACATTGCCCATGCAGAAGATATAGAGGTTTGGGTACGGGCGATCGCCAATTATTTTGAGAACAGAAAGGCAGAGTGCTTGGCGCTAGCCCAGTTGGTACGAGAAGTGCAGGATCTAGTTGCGCCAGAGAATGAGGTTAAAGGTTCGTCGCCACTAGTTAATATTTGGTTAGCCTTATTGTTGGGAGGATTTCAACTAGAACAGCGCCTGGGATTTTATGACTTTGAAGGCATCTGGGTCTGGTTAAAGCAGTAACTATGAAAAAATTTAGCTTTATGGACGGAGTTTTTGTGAACCGCAGCTTTCCGATTGAAAGAAGGTAATATCGGTCTGCAAGCACAGACTGATATTACATATGACAGGGTTACTAATGTTGCAATAGCTGTAAATACTCTGGCTTGAAGTGACGGAATGTCAAATTGTAGCGTTCAGTTGAGATCTGTTCGGCACTATGGATGAGTTTAGTATTGATAGATACGACTATGCCATCAGTAAGCTTGTACTCTTGCCAACTGCTATCGTCGTTACGCCGCAATTGCTCTCTATAGATAGCTTCGCCAAGATTGATGAGTATGGCATGTCCTTGAAAGTGGGTGTGGTCGCGGTGATTTGAGATCGTGGTAGACGTGCCACTGTGGCGATCGCCACTGCATACAAGTTCGCTGTGCCATCCAGGTAAGAGTCTGTCGCCGAGCTTGACGATCCGTCTTTTTGGTTCATCAGTGCGAAATACTTTTTCTGCGTCACCGCTACGTAGATTGCTGCCTGCTCGATACCATTTTTCCAGCCGGTGGAGTGCATAAGTAGATTTCACTTCATGCTTGAGGAGTTGTAGTTCGCACCAAGCATACAAGTCATCCAAGCCAGTATTAATTCTGCCAATAACTTTTAGAGACATCGTGATGAAGACTGATATTTGTCAAATATGCGTGCGCTAGCACTGTCCCTATTTGTCGTTTGGCTCGTGTTAAGGAAGTGCGACCAGATTGAAAATGGAGATGATATTGAAATTGGAGATGATTTTGCACTACAGCATAAAAATAACTACTTGCCTGACATTTTCTTCCAGTCAGGAGCGGTTTTAGTACAAGCCATGCATAAACTCAACATTTGCTTGGGTCCAACAGCCATCACTTGCTGTTGACTCAAACCAAAATAGTAGTCCATCCAAAAAGGTGCGATCGCCCTCGTCATTGCTACTTTGGCAGTGAAGGATGTACTGCTTTTCCTGGGACGTAAAATCGCGCGGTTCTTCGCCACAGGCTGAATCAATGGCTTGATAAATGGATTTTTCGTTCATGAGTAAGTTGCGATCAATATATGAGTAAGTTGCGACCAATCGACGCTTTTATAGCTGTTGCAAAGCAATTTTTTAGATTTTTCCGGATTGGATTTGCAAATGTAGACCTTACAATTACCGCAACAATTCAATATCCTGCTGCATTTGCAGTAGTATTTCTGCGGTTAGAGGTAAGGGGTGTTGCTCTGCGTAAAAAGCCAAAGCAGTATCGGCAATTTGTTGTAAGTCGTCAGCAGTTTTATCTAGCATGACGGCGGCTCTCCACCATTTCCATAAATCGGCTCCAATCTCTCGCCACTGACAAAAGTCTCGCTCCATAGATGCTTTAGCCTCTTTTGACAGAGGCTGACCGCTTTCTACCTCAGCCGCCACAATTTTTACTCTTTGGACGTACTTGTTTGACTTGCCTATCGCCTGCGCGATCCGCCACCACTCGGAAGTCTTGCACCATCGTTCTAACTGAGTTGCTGTCACTGTTGCTTGGAGGAATTCGTTCCAATCCTTACCAAGGTTTGGCGCGGCACGGATAATATTGCCTTTACCTAGAGCCTTGACGACATTCCACGCCTGTTTCTCTCCCGCTCTATCGGCATCCTGGGCTAGAATAATTTGCCCTCCCCGTGCGAGACAATCGCGCAGTAATTCGAGTGGCAGCGTACCAGTGCCGTCAGTAGCGATGTAGAGAGTGGTTAAGTGCTTGTATTTAGTCAAGGTAGCCACCGACATTGCATCGATGGCTGACTCGGCAAGGGCGATCCGCTGTACTTCCCCTTTCCCCTGCACGAAGAAAAACCAACCTATATCTTTTCTAGAGCCTTCCGCCAGTCCTTTGAATTTACCCCGCACGTCTCTGAGCGAGGCTCCTTTAACTTCGCCGTGCAAGTCTTGCCTGGTAAATACAGCATTGGTCAATTTTTTGCCATTTTTCCCTTGCTGTTGCAGGCTTTTGAGTACGGCTGGCGCAATGCCACTGGCGTAAATTTTTCCTTCTCGATGGAGTGCCTCTACTAGCTCCAGAGGTAAAGCTCGTTGTGACACCAGATAGAACTGAACTTCCATCCACTTGCTTTCATCCGGTGTGGGGACGACGAACGAACGACTTGTTCGCTCTTTTCTCGTGCTGGCTATCGGTTTACGCCGTTGTCTAGTAGCAGCAGAACTGCATGAGGAGACGCAGTAAAATGGACGCGATAATCCGAACTGGACTGCCAACCAATCCCTCGCTGCTCGTCGGTCTATTCCTAGAACGTGCATCGCCAAGCTCGTAGCATTTTTCCCGCCCACGCCTGCATTCCAGTCGTACCAGCCTTTACCTGCTGTCAGGGAAATGTTTCCCAATTGCTCGTTACACCACTTGCCTTTCTCTCCTTTCTTAGGTGCCATGCCCAATCGGGTCGCCACGTCTTCTAAAGGCAGTGCCAGGATTTGCTGCGTTAGCAATTCTCGTTCTCTTTGCCTTTCTCTAAAGTGGTCGAGGGCAGCTCGATTGAAGGCGACAGTTGGTTTTGTTGTTGGCTGCGGCAGAAGTTGTTTCTTAACAGCGTCGGGTTGGCTAGGCGTAACTGATTCAGGCATAGTTAGTGTGTTGTCGCATTCGGGCGATATTTTCACTCGCTCGAACCTGGAGCGTTAGTGCGTGGAATAGTTGGAATACTTGTGCTAAATGCTGATGTTTTCTGTTTTTCTGTATTGCAGCTTTGTTGCCGACAGAAGCCGCAAACGGCATCTGACAAGCTAGATACAATTGCTGTGGAAAAGAAAGTTATCCTGGAATGGCGATCGCGCTTTGCAGCAGATGGAAAATAACCCTTCCCAGAAGTAGGCGACTGCTGTTACCCCACCCTACTGCCCTCGAAACTGTGGGCGCAGAGAATCTTCAGTTAAACTCAATTCAAACTGTCAGCGATCGCGATGAACTTGCCAACTTGTCAGAGTTGTGGTTGTAGATTTAGCTATTTCTAAACTTTGGGAAAATTACTATTTTTCTGAGAACACCCTATCTGTAAATATTTATACCAGATTCATTGAGGCGTGGCAATCTCTGAAAACAGTTTTTTAGCTCGGTTGCAGTAGGAAATCGCTAGCGACAAGATTGCTTTTCTAAGATTGCTGTCAAGCAGCTAGCGATCGCTCCTGGCGTATACTTTTTCATCTGAAGGTGGAACAGGGCAGAACGATTGTATTCGAGCTTAGCCTTAACGCTGTGCCAGCCAACCTCTTTCCGCCCTTTCTGCTGCTGCGCTATGCAAGATCGCTTGCATTGTTCCAATACCTCACCCGTTGTAGTGAGGTGGCGAGACCATCAGCAGCTTGTCTGGGTATAGGGAACGACTAACACCGCACTATCAATACATCGATCGTCAACGGATTTTTCCCATGACTGCAATTAATCCGCAAGGTACTAAGACTTTGTTTTCGACTTCGATCGTTTGACCAAGATGGGTCTGGGTTTGCGCTTTTTCAACTTGCTCGCGTCTTGAAGCTGGTGTGGTGGACGACAAGTTTCGCAATAAAGCGGTCTGGGACCATAAGATTCTCTTTCTGTAGGCTGTTGGCACTGCTGGCAGATCAACTTGAATAGGCGAGTGTGAATTGTCCGCTCGTGGGCGCGGACAGTGTATTCTCTCACGAAAACCTGTTTAGATGGCATGGAATAGGAAAGTCTGGTTGCTGTGTAAACGCTATGATAACGAAAGAATTGACACTCCCACGACTGCACTCACTGCGCTGCCGCTTCGTTCGTAAAAGTCGTGGGATTCTCTTGTCTAGCCCGGCTAGAGGTACAATCGAATAGAGACAGTTGCACGTACTCTACTCTCCCTTCAGCCGTATTCATAGAGTTGCAGTTACCCGTTTCTGGTTGGCTGGCAATATTAATACAAGGAAGGCTTGAAAAAGTGGCGGAACCTTCAGACCCCGCCGACAATTCACAACTAGGCACAGATCCTTCAAATAAGGTTCCGCCACTTTTTGCTTCGCCAAATCGTATACTGCGGGGATTGTCAAAAGCCCCGTTCTCTAAAACCTGTGGTTCTAGAGAACAAGTTCTACCGTCCCACATAGCGATATTTCTGGCTGCGTTCCAATCAGAATTGCAGCGAACGCCTGTGGGAGCGTAGAACCAATGTCCATCACGTCTACCCAACCTCCCATCATAGGAGCTGGTTTTTGACGTGTAGGCAGCAGGTCGAATATGTACTTCTCGTCCAACTTGGGCGAGTTTGTAGGCGATTTTCAGTTCCAGGTCGTAGTACGCCCAGGCATGGCGACTATCACCCGCGTCACTACGAGATTTTTTGGTCTGTCTCATTGTCTGCCGACAACCAGACAAATCCTCTAACACCACATCGGCATCGTGCTTAATTGCAAATTCGACAATGCGACGACTGATGGTATGGTTAACTTCAGACATCCATCTTGTCTCAGACCTTCGCAACTTCTTCACGGCACGATACTTACCTGCCTTCTGTAGCTGATGCCTGAGACGCTGGAATTTACGACGGCGATGCTTGACTTCTCTGCCTCGAAAGAAGAGAGATTTGCCCTGTGGCGTAGCAGCTACAGCGATTTGATTTTGTCCCCTATCTACTCCTACTCGATTAGTAGACTGTACTTCAGTAACGCACTGAATTACTGATAAACAGGCATACCACTTATCCCGATGTTTAATTAGTTTTAGCGTGCCACGTTGGATGCCTCCTGCTAGCAGCTTTTCTAGTATCGGTTGCCAATGGTTGCCTACCACCTCTAAGGGAACTCGCTTTGTCCCCTGAATCGTAGGGAAACTAACCGAATAAGTCTCGCCACACTTATGCAACTTCCAGTTTTGGTTATTCACCTCTGGGGGCAGCACTTTGTAGTTTTTGGTTTTAGATCCCGCCAAGCCTTTAACCTGTCGAATTACCTGATTGGCAAGAGCTGACCGCAATGGCGTTACCACCTTAGCTGTGGTCAGTTTTTGCCGTTCCTCGATCTTCAACTTGAGCAACTCGTTGGCAAGAGCAGTACACTCCGCCGTCATCTGCTCGAATAGTTGAGCTTTAGCGTGATTCAAGTTCAAAAACTTAATTTTTAGCGTGGTCGTGACTTGTTTCATGTGGTCTACAATACCATAGCAGTAGACCAAAAATCAATAGCTTTTATGGGGCAAAAGTACAGACACGCTAATACTTCAGTGAGTTTATTGAATTATCACTTTGTCTGGATTGTCCGCAGACGAAGAAAGATTCTATCAGGAGAATTAGACACGAGACTCAAAGAGTTGATTCAAGATATCGCACCACGAATTGAATGCGAGATTTTGGCTGTAGAGACAGACTCTGACCACGTCCACTTGTTTCTTAACTGCCCGCCTACGCTAGCTCCTTCACAAATTATTCAAAGAATTAAAGGTGCTACTTCTCACGCACTTAGAGAAGAATTTCCTTGGCTCAAACAAAAACTTCCTAGTCTTTGGACTCGCAGTTATTTTGTTTCAACGGCTGGTAGTGTTTCTAGCGATACTATAAAAAAATATATCGAGTCGCAGCGATCGCGCTGAATAGTCGCTCTACGCGGCATCGAGCCGCTTGACCGACGCGGCGTAAAGCCCACGCACTTCTAGTCGTGGGCTTTACGCCGCTTTCTGTAATTATTTTGAGGCTAATGCTTCTAATTCTGCTAGAAGCTTCTCTAGTCGCTTCTGCTTTTTGGGGTCTGCCCAAATTTTTGACTTTTTCACCAGGCGGTAGGTCGCATCCATACGATTTTTCAATGATGAAGTTTCGCTGCTAATTGAATTTGCCTGCTCGTCAGCAATACTGGCTACCCGTTCTCTAATTTGATTTAGAGATAAGTCTTCGGCGATCGCTGTCTCTAACAAAGCTTGTCTCTGCTCTTCATCCTTGACTCTAGCAATCGCCTGAGCTTTTGTATAAGCAATCTTTCCTTGGCGTAAAGCCTCTAGAATGTCGCTAGGGAGATTGAGTAAAGGCAAGCGATTAGTCACGAAAGATTCCCAATCCATCAGCCCGATAGCTTCAAATGTAGCTTGGACGATCTGTTTTGGCAGACTACCCATAACGTTATGGGTAACTTTTCCTTTCGCTTCGTTCTGCATTCGGTATAGTAGCTTCGCTACTTCCGGTAGACTTATTTCTAACTTGAGTGCTAGTAGTTGTAAGACTCCCTCTGTCTCTTCTACAGGGTTCAGATCTTCTCGCTGCAAGTTCTCAATTAGAGCTAGTTGCAAAGCAGTTTCGTCACTAAGTTCCCTCACGACGACAGGGACTTCGACTAAGTTGGCTTCTTTAGCAGCATGGTAACGCCGTTCTCCTGCAACTAATTCATACCTCCCTTCAGGGAGAGGGCGCACGAGTAGGGGCTGAAGAATGCCATGCTGTTTGACCGAACTGGTTAACTCTTGTAAAGCTTGAGGATCGAAATAACGGCGTGGTTGCTGTTGCGGCAGACAAATCTCGCTCAACCCAATTTGATGCTGGCCGTCAAAATTTATCTCATCTCGCTCGGCATTGGCTGCGATCTCTGATAAATTCTCTGGGACAAAGTTTAGGATATCTCGGAATTTATCAGCTCGGATATCGGACTGAGTTTTGCCAGTTCTATCCAATCCTGCCATGCTTTTTTACCTCCTTTCATACTATTGATAGGTAGCCCTAGTGCTGCTGCATCTTTGTAGACTTTCAGCAATCTAATGCTATGTTTTATAACAGGAAAATCTTTTTCTTGCAGCACCTTGAGCGCGTCTTCTCCGTCTCTCTGAGGTGGCGGCGGCACCATCGTCAGGAGGATATGGTAATTTGTTCCTTGGGGTAAACTTTGGCTGGTAAGCATCATTGCTTTCATGGCGAGCGAGTCAGGAGTTGTAGGAAGTAGTAGTAAATCGCATCCTTCAACTAGCTCCTGCATTTCCGCTTCGGCAGGTCGGGCAGGCGTGTCGATCACGACGAAATCAAAGTGAGTTTTTGCCATCAGCCTTGTTGCCGTGTTCTCGGTTGCTACCTTAAACGGTAAGTTTCCCGCACTTGCCCAAGCAGTTGCCGAGCGATTTGGATCGGAGTCAATTAGCATAACCTGTCCGTAGTTGGAAAACAAGCAACTCAGACAGACGGCACTAGTCGTTTTTCCCACACCGCCTTTGTAAGAAGTCAGAGTAATAAATTTCGTACTTGGTTGCACAAGAATACTTCTCCTCGTTGTACAGACAAATTTAAACTGCATCAGTTGTGCGGTCAACAAAAAAAACAAGGAACTTCATTTGGGTGAAGTATAACTATCGATTCGTTTCTCGCTTCGAGTGCTATGTTTCTTGTTTCCTTCCTAGTTAAGAAGCATCTAATCATCTAGCCAGTAAGCGTGTTACAAAGCTCAGTTATTATTGCCACAAAAGACGATTGTCTAGGCAGATACGCCAAAAGCGATTTTCAGCCCGAATATTTGCTCGACGAACTCCATACACTTGCTCCAATGGCATGACTTGGGAGCAAACTTCATTTCACATTATGTTGTTTAACAGAAAAAAAGAATTAATGCCAGCACGAAGGCGACACTAATTCTGTATATTTTGTTGAATTGATCGGCGATTAGAATGGTATATTCGTGTCGGTGTCGTCCTCTATCTGAGGAATGCTGCCATTACCGACCGCCGCACTGACTCCTGCAAGTACGGGTTCGGGTGCGTCAGGCGCGGGCGTAGCAGAGATCGTATCCGACTGGCTGGGAATGAAGCTATCGATGACAAGGCAGGGAATCTTTTCTTTGTAGGTGTCTTGGTTAACGATAATGAAATCTACGTAGCCGATAGCTATACCTTGAGCGTTTGTACCTGCTGCACCGACTTGGACAGCACCAGCGCCTCGGCAGCGGTAGTTAATTTGTTCGGTCACGGGACCGTCTTTTGAGTAGGTTTGAATCGACGCGACACCGTTGCAGATTTTCATGCCTTCGGTGTCGTGTTGTTCGTTAATTGTTTCTACAGCGATCGTCAGAGTGGCGATAATCATGAGTTAATTTGGATAGTGTTTGACGTTGGTAATACGGGCGCAAGCCCTTTCCCCAATTTCCACTCTTAAGGAGATTGGGGAAATGGTACAGTTGGAGTTGTTGAAATTAGAACTGGGCGTTGGCGATAGTGGCGAGGTCTGGCGTTGGAATCTCGCCGATCGCCGCACCAGATTCTTGCCGTTCGCGGGGTGAACCTAGCAATTCGAGCAGCTTGACTCTGATGAATGCTTTGCTGCGAGGTGCGCCTGTGTTTTTATCAACCCAATGGTCGAATACCAGTTCGCCCTTGACGGCTAACCCAGTCCCCTTGCGAACGTAGTTAGCAATCACTTCTGCCTGCGCTCCCCAGGCTTCTACGTCAAACCACTGCGGTTCTTCAGCTTTATATGGCGGACGTACAGCCATCGAGACCGATGCCTTGACTGCTCCGCTTTCAAAATAGCGCACATTGGGATCTTGACTAACTCGACCGATGACTGTGACGGAATTTAGATATGTCATATACCCGTGTTGAGATGAATGGTTCCGATCGGGCGTGCGAAGCACTTAATCGCCCAGAATCCCGACTGTATTATTGTTTGAGTCGCTCTGTGCGCGGGCACGGAGAAAACTCAGGTCAGGATTTATCCAAAAGCTTTGTAACATCTGCAACTGGTGGTTTTTTGAGAATAATTTGATAGCGGTCTTTTCCGGCTTTTTTGACTGAAAATACTGCGCCTGCTTGTCGCAGCCTGTTGGATATTTCGTTAAGTGCATCGAAGGATAGTGTAAGTGTATTGTTTGTCGTGGATGAAACGTTCATATTGTTGGCGATCGATAACTTTTCTCGTTCGTGCAACGCGCTTCGAGTTATTGCAATTTCTACCAGTTGCTAGAAATCAGATTAGGCAGTAAAAAATTGACTCAAAATACTGCATCATGCCAATCCTTGACTAGATTGGATACAAACTCACTATCCTCGTCATGTTAGCAAGCAAACAGTAAGGCAGTTAGCACTGGAGCTGGAATAGCCCAGATGCTGCTAGCGTACTCGTAGCATGACTGTGTGCTAGCAGTAGTTGATTAAGGTTGTGAGCAAGTCTGCCGACATCATGCTGCCTGCTCTTGCCGTAATATCTGGGATCGATTTGATACTGGCGTAGAATGTTGCAGGCGCGACAGCAGCATCTGGGAGCGATCGCCTTGGTATCGGTTCTAGCGGCGGGATAGCGAACAAGCCTGCCAGCTTGATTCATCAAGAAGTTACGAGCTATAAATGCTTCTTTGGCGTAGGTGGAGCCGTCGAAACTGACTCCTAGCTGGTGAAAAGCTTTGGCATATCTTGGGCTACAAAGTCCAAAAACGTGAAAGTGAACGTTTGTGTCAATCTGACGTATTGCTTCAATAGTTGCCGCGATCGCAATTAGGCTGCTGTTAAAATCTCTTGCCGCTGCCAGTCCTCCAATCCCAATGGCACGATATCCTATCTCATATAGTTCGCTCGCTCGTTGGATGCGTTCGGCTAGGGTAAGTCCGTGAACGGCTGCCATTGGCACTTGCTCGGGCAACTGCGATACAGCTAGTTTAATAAATTGAATTGCCTGTTCCCAATTAAATTTTCGGCGCTGGTCAATCTGACTGCCAATCAGCAGGCAATCTGGTGCGACGATCGCATCTCCAGGTTTACTCAAACGTGCGTAATGGTAGATACAAAAATGTGCGGTCACGAATCTACCGCGAATTTGAGGAATGTCGAGATTTCGGTAGCCAAACGCGCCGCAATCCCAAATCATTGGCTGGCGGTCGGGCATCACTGTGGGTCGGCTGGTGAGCGATCGCAACCAACCCGTAGGATGCTCGTCGAGCAGTTCCCAAATGGGTATTCTACGCTTGTTTAAGCGTATGTAGTCGCTGTTGCCAACGACAGCATAGAAACCTGGTTTCATATGAATATATCCTGCACTCTTACTGGAGAGAGTGCAGGCACTTTCGTTGTTAGAAAAAAATTAGACCTCTGCCTTCGTGGGTAAGGCAGAGATCCTAGGTGCGTTCTTTAGCGAACGGGTTTAACTTGCGATCGCCTGTGACTTGCTGGGAAATAGTTCTTCCAGCCTCGGTTGCAGAAATGCTTCGACTGCCGCTCGATCCTCAGCATCTGGGCGGCTGTTTCTCCGACCGCTAAACTGCACGATTCGACCTTGACGGTCGATCTCGATGGCATATTTCAGCTCTGCTTCTGCGATAACGCCGAGCAAATAACAGTGCCGTTTAATGGCTTTGTCGGCGTAGCTACCAATACAAATATTCAGAGCGTTTCCCCACTCAATAAGCGTCCGAGCGGTTCTGGGGATGACAAAGACAAGACCGTTGACTGCCATGCCGTCTAATTTTCCCAGCATTTTGATCGGCAGGCGGCGTTTTTCTTCTCGTTCGCTGCGAAAGCGATTGTAGTCGCGTTGTATCCAGTCGTGCAACTGGCAGAGCGTTCGCGGACGCGGGGGCAGTTCGTAGTGGGGCAGCTCCTTTGACATCTGCCAATACATGTTAGCTGCATCTAACAGGTAGCTGCCATTGTACTCTTCTGCTACCGACTCCAGCAACTTCAGCACCCGCTGGGGAGAATATTGTTGCAATAGGTGATGCACCTGTTTGGGATCGATTTCGACTGGCTTGAGTTCTAATAGGGTGTGGATGTAGTCGAGCTGCCACTGCTGGGCGAAGGATACTGCTAGCGCCAACCAGTTACTTTGAACTTGCCACAGACATTTCCTCTCATATTCTACTTGCGCTTCCAGCAGTCGCGCCACGAGTTTGAGCAACTGCCTGCTATCCCTACCAAACCAGATTTTGACAGCATCCTTAAGATTTTCTCGTTTCAATCCCTGCCGCAGTATGGCGGGAATCGGAGGAATGCAATCGTATTGTTGGAGAAATGGTAATACCTCAGCGATAGTTGTTTCGTAGAGATTGCGGCATTTATCGATTTGCAACAGTTCGGCTACGGCTTGCTTCGCCAATGCTATCGGTAGATTCCGAGAGTCAGAACCACCCACACGCGCCGCTTTCGCAAGTCTGTAAATAATGCACTCGATGTCGCTGTAGGTAATATCGCGCACTCCATATCGCTTGCTCCACATATAGACGCGCAACTTGCCCGTTCTCAGGGAAAAGCAGAGCCATTTGGTAGTTTTAAACTCGCCTTTCACTTTTTGGCGCAACCGCAACGTCACTTTATTTTCTGCACGGTCGAGAAACAAGATGCCGTATTTCCCCTGCCATTAAATGCCACCGTTGGCAGCAATTTTGTAAGTCTTGTCCATTGTCGCGCTCCATCGATATTCTCTATGTCGATGCACAGCATTTTTTATCTATGGCGAGCTGCGAACGAACCTGTCAATTGATGCCACTCGTGCAGAAGAATGATTCAGCAGATACGACAAATAATTGCCGTCGTGTCAGTATTTTTTGTCTAAAAGACAGGAACTTCTGCCGCCAGGAAGCTTCGCGAACTTCATGCGGTGGATTTAGCCGGACTGGACTTTGGCATATTGTCAATTCAAAGACAAAGAATTCCTTTAGGTAAATTTAGCGATCGCGTAAGTTTTGAAGTTCCTCTAGCTGTTGGGTTTGTTCCTCAAGTCTTACTGCTAGGCGATGTCTGACGACAAGCCGCTTTGCGTCTACGCAGACTATTTCGCAAAGCTCAAACACGATTGGATCGGAGATTTCGTAAAATACGCTAATTCCCTGCGGACGGCGAACAACCATACCTGCTTGCGTTAGCATCTTGAGCTGTTTGGAAACATTCGCTTGTCCTAGCCCAGTTGCGGCGATAATTTCCGTCACGTTTTTCGCTCCAGACTTAAGACAACACAAAACTTGCAACCGACTAACTTCGGACAAGACTTTGAAAAACTCCGCAACTGGGGTAAGGGCTTGAGGAGAAGGCTTTAGCATACAAACCTAAAAACAACATCTAACTAACGCAGAAACACTACTATATTACCAGTTGGCAATATGGTGAGTATATCAAGACTAATAAGGTAAGCATGGAAAACATCAAACAGATCGATCGCGAGCTATCAGTGGCAGGACAGGTAACACCAGAGCAGTTGCAGCAGGCATCTACCGAGGGTTTCAAGTCCGTGCTGAATTTGCGATCGCCTGACGAGCAAGGTTTTCTTCACAACGAGCAACAACAGGCAGAAGCCACAGGACTGCAATATGCCAATATTCCAGTCAAGCCAAACGAGATGACTGACGAGTTAACTACCCAAGTTTTAGAGCAGATCGATAAATTACCTAAACCTGCTTTGATTCATTGCGCTAGCTCTATGCGGGCGGGTGCAATGGCGTTTATGAACCTGGCAACACGCCAAGGCATGACACCAGAGCAAGTGTTTGAGAAAGCAGGCGAAGTTGGCTTTGACTGTAATGCCAATCCTCAAATGAAGCAGTTTTTAGAGCATTACGTTGCCACACACCAGCAGCAGAAATAAGCCAGGTAGAGTGCGATCGCCTAATTTACGATTGCAGGAGAAAGTAAAATGGCACTAGTTTTTGAACAAATCAACGCCGAGGGATTAGCCCACCTATCCTACATTGTGGGTGACGATAAAGCAGGAGTCGTAGCAGTTATCGATCCCCGCCGCGACGTAGATATTTACATCCAAAGGGCAAGAGAACTCGGTGTGAGAATCGTGCAGATTATCGAAACTCACATTCATGCCGACTTTGTATCCGGTTCTCACGAACTGAAAGCGAGAACGGGTGCGCCGATATCCGGTGGTAAGAGTAGCGATTACCAGTTCGAGATACAACAGCTGAGTGAAGGCGACGAATTAAAACTCGGTAACGTGACCCTACGCGCCTTACATACCCCAGGACATACACCCGAACACGTCTCCTTTTCGATCTCCGATGCCAAGCAGGGTGAAGCACCATTTGGCATTTTTACGGGCGATACCTTATTTAACTTAGATGTTGGGCGACCCGATTTATTGGGTGGAGGGACTGAGAAGAAACTGGCAGCACAACTATATCATTCGTTATTCGACAAACTCGTGCCACTCGGCGATCGCTTGGAAATCTATCCCTCTCACGGTGCGGGGAGTGCCTGTGGCAAATCGATTGGCGATCGCAGACAAAGTACGATCGGTAACGAGCGAATCTTTAGCGAAGCATTCAAAGAACGCAGCGAAGCAGAGTTTGTGGAGTGGATTTTAGGCGGAATGCCAGAACCACCGACGCACTACGCTCGATTAAAGAAAGTCAATGCCAAAGGTGCAAAGGTTTTAGGTGACGTGCCAATTTTACCGCCGCTGTCACCTCAAGAATTCCAGCAGTTGATGCAGGATGAAAACACCGTTGTCATCGATGCCAGATCCATCCTCGCCTTTGGCGGCGGACATATTCCTGGAGCAATTAACATTGCCCTGCGTCCTGAATTTCCAAATTGGGTTGGTTGGACGATCGACCCTGAGAAGAAAATTTTATTGGTGTTGGAAAGCGAACGCGGCGTGACTTTAGCTTCCCAACAGTTATTCAGACTCGGCTATGACAACATTGCTGGCTATCTCCACGATGGCATGACGAGTTGGCAGAACGCAGGTTTACCCCTGAAACACCTGGGCGAATGGACTGTGCATGAGTTGAACCAGCACAAAGACGATCCCAATGTCACGGTGTTAGATGTAGCGAACTGCAAACATCGAGAGATGAAACTGCAAACAAGGCGATTTTGAAACCACATTCTCTGCAAATAAGGGGGG